>JAJZYI010000028.1 GCA_021798135.1 Actinomycetes bacterium
CCGGTGTCACGGGCGTGGGCCGAGCGCGCGGCCGGGCTGGTGGCGTGGCTCTCGGCACTGGATCCCGCCATGGAGCTCAGCCCGGTGGGGGGAGCCGAGCAGCCCGAGGTCGAGGGATCAGGCTCGGTCGTGGTCGTCCAGCCGGGCGCCTCGGGCGCGAGGCTCGACCGGTCCTCGGGGGCCGGCGGCGCCCTGTACCGGGCCCTGGCCGCCGCCACCGGGAGCGCCGGTGCCGGCGTGCGGTGGGAAGCGCCCGTCCGCCGGCTGACCCGAGCGAACGGCCGGCGCGTCGACGGCGTCGAGCTCGTGTCCGGCGAGCGGGTCGCTGCGGACGCCGTGGTCCTCGCCTGCGGGGGCTACGAGTTCGACGAGGAGCTGAAGCGCGACCACCTGCGTGCCTACCCGGTGCACTTCTACGGGAACCCCGGCAACACGGGCGACGGGGTTCGCATGGCTCAGGACGTCGGCGCCTCCCTGTGGCACATGAACCAGATGGTCGGGAGGGCCATCGGGCGGTTCCGGCTGCCCGACGGGACCGACATGGGCTTCATCATCGGCATCGGCCCGCCCGGGTACGTCATCACGGACCGCCATGGCAACCGGTTCGCCGACGAGGAGCCGCAGGCCGCGCTCCTGCACGGCTTCTACTACGAGCTCCTGGCCTTCGACCACCGCCGCGGCGAGTACCCGAGGATCCCCTGCTACTGGTTCTTCGACGAGCGCAGGCGGCGTGCCGGGCCGCTCACGTACCCGCACATCGGTGCGGTCGGCGTCGGCCTGTACGACTGGAGCGAGGACAACGCCCGGGAGATCGAGGCCGGGTGGGTCCACCGGGGCGCGTCGGTGGAGGAGGCCGCCGCGGCAGCGGGCGTGCTCGACCCGGCGCGCGCCGCGGCGAGCGTGAGCGCCTACAACGACGGGTGCAGGACCGGCAGCGACCCCTTCGGCCGGCCGCCTGCGAGCCTGGTGCCGCTGGACTCGCCGCCGTACTACTGCGTGCCGCTGTGGCCCGGCGGTTCGAACACCAGCGGAGGGCCGCGCCGCGACGAGCGCTCCCGCGTGCTGGACGTCTTCGGCGCCGCCATCCCCGGGCTGTACGCCGCGGGCGAGCTGGGCCAGGCCGTCGGCCTGCGGTACCCGGCCGACGGCAGCAACCTGTCCGAGGCGATGTGCTTCGGGCAGATCGCCGGCGAGGAGGCCGCCAGGTTCGCGGCTGCCGGCGACGGCGCCCCGGTGCCGTCACGGCCGGCGCCCGCCGCCGGGTGATCCGCCGCCGTCCCTTGCGTCGTTAGGGATACGACAACTACACTCCATCCAGACACGCCAGGGTCCCCTGTCGGGTCGGGGAGGGAGTCTTGCACCGCCGGGCGGGCGACGCCACCGCGTCGTCGTCGCGGGCGGGTGAGGCTGGAACGATAGCGAGGAGCGGACCGATGGTCACGCAGCACGCGTCGGGCAGGGCACGCCTGGCCGATATCCCGTGGGAGATGTACCCCGATCCCCACGATCGGCCCACGTCGCCGGTGAAGGTCGTCTCCCCGGACGACCCCAACATCCTGTACGTGAAGTTCGACCCCAACTTCACGGCGGGCGAGCACTGGCACCCGCACGACACCGTCTACATCATCACGCAGGGGTCCCTGCGCTTCGGCAACGAGGGGACCTTCGGTCCCGGCGACGTGCGGTGGGTCAAGGGCGGGCACTCCTACGGCCCGGAGGAGGCCGGCCCCGAGGGCGTGGAGTTCCTCCTCATGAGCCTGGGCGGCCCGATCGGCCTGAACTGGTCGGACATCTACGAGCCGCCGCACCTGGACGCGCACGGGGACGACGTGGCCGGCCGGGCTCGCCTGTCGGAGGTCGAGTGGGAGATGTACCCCGACCCCTACGGCCGGCCCACGTCGCCGGTGAAGGTGCTGTCGGCCGACAGCCCCAACATCCTGTACGTGAAGTTCGACCCCAACTTCACGGCGGGCGAGCACTGGCACCCCGACGACACGATCTACTTCATCACCAAGGGCTCGCTCCGGTTCGGCGACGAGGGGACGTTCGGGGTGAACGACGTCCGGTGGGTCCGCGGCGGCCACTCGTACGGTCCCGAGGAGGCCGGTCCCGACGGCGTGGAGTTCTTCCTCGTCAGCCCCAGCCCGGTCGGCCTGAACTGGTCCGACCTGGTGCCGCCGCCGAGCGGCGCGATCGCTTGACCCCGGCCAGCCTGTCGACGTCGGAGGGAGGTGCCACCGGTGTTCGCCGCTGTCTACCACGGGCGAGGTGACGTTCGGATCGAGGACGTGCCCGAGCCCTCACCGGGACCCGGCGAGGTCAAGATCCGCAACCTGGCCAACGGGATCTGCGGGACGGACCTGAAGGAGTTCTACACGGGCCCGGTCTTCACCCCGGTGGAGCCCCACCCCCTCACCGGCAAGGTGCTGCCGGTGATCCTGGGGCACGAGTTCTGCGGCACCGTGACCGAGGTCGGGGACGGCGTGACCGACGTCACGCCGGGCGAGCTCGTCGCCGTCGAGCCGGTCTCGTGGTGCGGGACCTGCGACGCGTGCCGGCGGGGCAGCTACAACCTCTGCCCGAAGATCGCCTTCCACGGGGTGATGACCGACGGCGGCGGCCTGGCCGAGTACACGGTGGTGGGCCGGCGCATGGTGCACAGGCTCCCTGCGGGCGTGACGCCCGAGCAGGGCGCCCTGATCGAGCCGATGGCCGTCGCCTACCACGGCGTCAAGCGGGCCGGGCTGGTCCCCGGCCAGCGCGCCGCCGTCTACGGGGCTGGACCGATCGGGATCGGCGCCTTCCTGGGCCTTCGGGCGCGCGGGATCGAGGACGTCATCGTCGTCGAGCCGTCGGCGGCCCGCCGGGCCGCGGTCGAGCGCCTCGGCTGCACCGCGGCGATCGACCCGACCACCGAGGACGCCGCCGCCGCCATCACCGACCTGACCGGCGGTCTCGGCGCCGACGCGTCCCTCGACGCCGCTGGCTCGCCCGACAGCTTCCTCACCGCGCTCCGCTCGACGCGCTCGCAGGGCCGGCTCGTGACCATCGCGGTGTTCGAGGAACCCGTGCCGTTCCAGCCCAACGACCTGCTGTTCACCGAGATCGAGATCACGTCGTCGATGGCCTACTGCGACGACTTCCCCGAGGTCATCGACCTGATGGCGAAGGGGGCGTACCCCACCGACGGCTGGGTCGAGCACATCGGCCTCGACGGCCTGGTCGACCACGGCTTCCCGTCGCTGCGCAGCGGGTCGGCGATGAAGCTGGTCGTCGACATCCCCGGCGGCGAGGCGGCATGAGCGCGGCGCAGCGGTCCCCGTGGCACGTGGGCGTGCTCGTGGCCGACCTCGACAAGGCCGTCGCCGAGCTCGGCGTGTCGATTGGCACGACGTTCACCCCGCCCGCCGTCGTCCGCTTCGAGCACGTCGAGGATCCCGACCCACGTGCCGTGGACATCCGCGTCGCGTTCTCGCGCGGAGCCGTGCCCCAGCTCGAGCTCATCGAGGGGCCGCCGGGGGAGGGCATCTACTCGCTCGCCACCTACGGCCCCGGCCTGCACCACCTCGGCTACTGGGAGGACGACATCGACCGGCGCTTCCCGGAGCGGGTGCGCGCCGGGTCGACCTGTGTGGCCAAGGTGGTGGGACCCGACGGGGGGCTGGTCGCCTGGTACGGCACCACCGCCGCCAGCCCCGGCGTGCTGGCCGAGTACATCGACGCGGGCGCCCGGCTCGCCATCGAGGCGTTCGTGGCCACCGGGGACGTGTCGCACCTCGGCTAGCGACGCGAGCGCACCGCGGTGCGCGCGTCGCCGGCCGCCCGGCGCCATGCAGGCACGTGTGGACGACGAAAGCGAGGTAGCAGAAGAGCCATCGGCATCCGACCAGTGGGTGCGGCGGAGGCAGCCACCGCACGGGGCGCTCCCGCCCCGCCAATGACCAAGACGACCGGCCGGGTCGCACACGCCCCGGCCGGCCGGTATCGACTCCAGCATCGAACGAGGGGACGGATCACGTCATGACCAAGTTGCGCCACGTACGGGTGGTCGCCGGGCTGCTGGCAGCCGCGGTGGTCCTCGCTGCGTGCAGTAGCTCATCGTCCGGGACGGCGGCGTCACACGCCGTGTCGTCGTCAGCGTCGTCGTCGGCGTCGTCCGGCGCGTCGTCGGCCAGCACCAGCGCCGCCTACAAGGTGGCCGAGGCACGGGTGGCCGAGTTCCTGAAGCCGCCGTCGGCGACCCTGCCGGTCACGTCCACGGTCACCGTTCCGAAGGGGCAGCTCAAGATCGCCTACACCTGGTGCGCGGTGGTCGTCTGCACCGAGATCGCGGCGGGCATCCAGTCGGCGGCCCAGGCGCTGGGAGCGCAGTTCGTCCCCTTCCACCACCAGGACACCGCCAGCACGGTGGGCACCGCCTTCACGAACGCCCTGTCGGCCAACCCGAGCATGGTGCTGACCTCCGGTGACCCGGTCCAGTGGTACCAGCAGCAGCTCAACCAGCTGAACGCCAAGCACGTGCCGGTCGTCGCCTGGTCGATCCCGGAGGCGTACCACGCCCCCGGCTTCACGGCCAACCTGATCTCCAACGACGACTACTTCTTCCAGGGCATGCTCGAGGCGGACTACGTGGCCGTCCAGACCCACGGTCACGCCAACGTCGTGCTCGAGAGCGCACCGCAGTACCCGGTGCTCGCCACGCAGTCGGCCGGGTTCAACTACGAGTTCCCGAAGGTCTGCCCCGGGTGCCAGGTGACGACGGACAACTTCAGCGTCCCGCAGCTCGTTTCCGGGGCCAACGTCACGGCGACGGTGAGCACGCTGCAGAAGGACCCGAAGGCCGACTGGCTGGTGGCGACGTGCGCCTGCCTGATCTCCCAGCAGCTGGCCACGGCCATCAGCAACGCCGGGTTCACGGGCCTGAAGGCGATCGAGTCCGACGGTGTCGCCGCCAACTACCAGATGATGAGGAACCACCAGCTGATCGCGGCGGACATCGCGCTGGCCGAGCACTACCTGGGCTGGCTGGCGGTGAACGACGGCCTGCTGGCCATGGACGGCAAGCCGGTCCCGAAGTTCCCGGCGCCGCCGAACACCACGGTGCCTGGTCACCCGGACGTGCTGGTGAGCGGTCTGCCCATCCAGATCCTCACACCGTCGGACGTCCCGGGCCCGAACCAGGTGTACACGCCCGTCCCGAACTACCAGGCCCAGTTCAAGAAGCTCTGGGGGCTCGGCTGACCGGTCCGGGCGCAGGGGTGCGGGTGGGCGGCGCAGCCGCCCACCCGCACCCCCCCGGGTCGGCTCCCGGAAGGGGGATGACGCGCCATGGCTGAACCGACGCTGGCCGAGCGGACCAACGGCACCCGGCCCCGGGAGCTGCTGCTCGACATCGCCAGCCTCTCCAAGACGTTCCCCGGGCAGGTCGCCCTCGACGGCGCCAGCTTCCACGTGCGTGCCGGCGAGGTCCACGCGCTGCTGGGGCTGAACGGCTCGGGGAAGTCGACCCTCATCAAGATCCTCTCCGGCTACCACCGCGAGGACCCCGGCGCCGAGGTCCGGATCTTCGGGACGCCGGTGGCCGCCCACGGCGCCAAGGCGGCCTTCCCCGGACGCGTCGCCATGCTGCACCAGGACCTCGGCCTGATCGCCAACATGAGCGTCGCCGAGAACATGGGGCTGGGGGCGAGGTTCGTCACCGACGCGGTCGGCAGGATCCGCTGGCGCGAGCAGCGGGCCGTCGCGGCGCAGGCCTGCGGGCGCCTCGGCCTGGCCGTCGACCCGCGAGCCAAGGTCGCCGACCTCGACGCCTCCACCCGGGTGCTGGTGGGTATGGCCCGTGCCATCCAGAGCCTCGACCAGGTGTCGGGCTCGCTGGTGTTCGCCGACGAGCCGACCGCCGCGCTCGGCCGTGCGGACGTGGAACGCGTGTTCCGGGGCCTGCGCGAGCTCGCCGGCGCCGGTGCCGGCGTGGTCGTCGTCACCCACCGGCTCGAAGAGGTCCTGGCGTTCTGCGACAGCCTGACCGTGCTGCGCGACGGCAGGACCATCGCCGAGGGACCGACGGCCGACATGGACAAGCCGACCCTGGCGTCGCTGCTGACGGGGCGGGCCGACGCCGGCAGCGGGCACCTCGCCGACCCCGAGCGCCCGGCCGGAGCGCCGCAGGGCGCCGGCCGGGCGCCCGTGCTCCAGGTCAGGTCCCTGCGCGGGCACGTCGTCGACCACCTGACGTTCGACGTGGCGCCGGGCGAGGTCGTGGGCGTGGCGGGCGTCGTGGGCTCGGGCCGCGAGGAGGTCGGCGCCCTCCTGGTCGGCGCTGTCAGGCGCTGTCGCGGCGAGGTCAGCGTGCGCGGCAAGGTGCTCGGTCCCGGCCGGCAGCACTCGGCGCGGGCGGGGGTGGGCTACGTCCCCCCGGACCGCAAGCGCCAGGGGCTGCTGGCCCGGATGAGCGTGGCGCAGAACGTGACGGTCAGCGCGGAGGTCTCCCGGTTCGGCGGGGCGATGCTCGACCGCGGCCGGGCGGACCGGGTGATCGACGAGTGGATCCGCCGGGTCTCGCTGGACCCGCCGGACCCGAGGCGGCGCGTGTCGCTGCTGAGCGGGGGCAACCAGCAGAAGGTCGTGCTGAGCCGCTGGCTGCGCCTCGACCCCGCGGTGTTCGTGCTCGACGACCCCATGCAGGGCGTGGACTTCTCCGCCAAGGCGGCCATCTACACCATCATCCGGGAGACGGCGGCCAGGGGGTCCGGCGTCGTCCTCATCTCGTCGGACTCGATCGAGCTCGCCGACGTGGCCGACCGGGTGCTCGTCCTGCGCGAGGGGCGTGTCGCCGCAGAGCTGCACGGCCGCGACCTGACGTCGGAGCGCATCATCATGGAGGTTGAGGGTTGACCACGCAGCACCAGCAGGCAGCGGGCGACGCCCAGAGCAGCAGGCGCCGGCCCCTCGGCCTCGGCCGATGGGGCGAGACCTTGCGCGTCGGGAACATCTCGCTCGTGTACATGTACGTCCTGGGCTTCATCCTGTTCACCGCCTGGGTGCCGCACCTGTGGCTGGACGGGGTCACCCAGCGGTCCATCTTGAACATCTCCTTCGCGGTGCCCGCCATCCTCGCCGTGGGCCTGCTCGTCCCCCTGCTGGCCGGCGTGTTCGACCTGTCGATCGGGGGCACGATGGAGTCGGCCAGCGTCATGATCGCGACGCTGCTCATCTACGACCACATGCCGCTGTGGCTGGGGATCGTCATCACCCTGGCCATCGGGGCGTTCATCGGCATCGTGAACGGCGTGCTGGTGGCGGTGATCGGCATCGACTCCTTCATCGCCACGCTCGGCACCAGCTCGGTCCTGTCGGCCTTCGCCGTGTGGCGGTCCGGGGGCATCCAGGTCACCGGCTTCAAGCCGAGCTTCGCCAGCTTCGGCGGGGGCAACATCGGAGGCGGCATCCAGCTCCAGGTGCTCTACCTCGTGATCATCGCCGTCGTCGTGTGGTACGTGGTCGAGCACACGTCGGTCGGCCGCTACCTGCAGGCGACGGGCGAGAACCAGGACGCGGCGCGCCTGTCCGGCATCCGGACGAAGCGCTACATCTTCGTGAGCCTGGTCTTCTCGGCGGTGGTGGCCGCGTTCGCCGGGATCGTCGAGACGTCGCTCATCGGTGCCGGGGAGTCGAACCTGGGCAGCCCGTACCTGCTGAGCGCCTTCGCCGCGTGCTTCCTGGGCGCCACGCAGTTCAAGCAGCGGTTCAACGTGGCCGGCACGGTGGGCGGCGTGTGGGTGCTCGCGTCGGGCGTGGAGGGCGTCACGCTGGCGCTCAAGAGCTACGCCTGGCTGAACTCGCTCTTCTTCGGCGTGGCGCTCATCGTGGCGGTCGGCATCGGGCGTGCCGTCGAGATCAACAACGGCAGGGTGGCCATCCGACGGCGCGCCGCGCTGCCGGTAGCGGGCGGGCCGCCGCAGCCGGGCACGGCCCCCGCACCACGGCACGCCGCCGGCACCACGGCCAAGGGCGCCGGCTAGCAGGGCACGGACGCCGGCCCACCCGTCGCCGGCCGACGCGCCATCCCGACCGACCGTCCGCAGGAGTGATCGACCATGGCGACACTCGAAGGCCTCACCATCAACCGCGACCGCGCCGACAAGCGGGTGACGTTCCTGCCCGAGCCCGAGCCGCGACGGCGGCGCTACACGATCGTGTCCGTCGACGACCACCTCGTCGAGCCGCCCGACGTGTTCGAGGGGCGGTTGCCGAAGAAGCTGGCGGCCAGGGCGCCGCGCGTGGTGGACGCCGCCGACGGCAGCCAGGTGTGGGACTTCGACGGGCGGACCATCCCGATGACGGGCGGCAACGCCGTCGCCGGCCGGCCCCCTGCGGAGTACTCGCTGGAGCCGCTCCGCTACGACCAGATGCGGCGGGGCGCGTGGGACGTCGACGCCCGGGTGCGCGACATGGACCTCGCCGGCATCTGGTCGTCGATCTGCTTCCCGTCGATGGTGGCCGGCTTCGCCGGCGCGCGCTTCTGGGAGTGCCCCGACCAGGAGCTGGGCCTGGCGTGTGTCCGGGCGTGGAACGACTGGCACGTCGAGGCCTGGGCCGGCGCGCACCCCGAGCGGTTCATCCCCCTGGCGCTCACGTGGCTGGGTGACCCGGCGGTCGGCGCCGCTGAGGTCCGGCGGAACGCGTCGCGTGGCGTGCGGGCCCTGTCGTTCCCCGAGATGCCGGAGAAGCTGGGCCTGCCGAGCGTGCACACCGGGTACTGGGACCCGGTGCTCGACGCGTGCGCCGAGACCGGGACGGTCCTGTGCCTGCACGTCGGCTCGGCGTCGGCGATCGTGAGCGGCTCGTCGGACGCCCCGCACGACGTCGTGACGGCCCTGTTCTTCGTGGGCTCGATCATCGCCACGGCCGACTGGCTGTTCTCCAAGGCGTGCCTGCGGTTCCCGGAGCTGAGGATCGCGCTGTCGGAAGGCGGTGTCGGCTGGGTCCCGGCCCTGCAGGACCGCGTGGAGCACTGCTTCCGGTACAAGGAGTTCACGGGCGGCTGGGTCGGGGAGGCCATGCACCCGCTGGAGGTGCTGGCCCGCAACTTCTACTTCTGCGCCCTCGATGACCTGGCGGGCTTCCAGATGCTGGAGCGGGTCGGGGCGGACCGGGTGATGGTGGAGTGCGACTACCCGCACGCCGACTCGACCTGGCCCGACACCCAGGAGTACCTGCACCGGCAGCTCGGGACGCTGCCGGCGGACACCGTCGACCGGCTCACGTGGCGCAACGCCTGCGAGCTGTTCGGGGCGGACGTCCCCGAGGCGGTGCGGAGCGGGGCGTGGCACGCGGCTGGCGGGTGAGCACGGCGGCGGGCGCTCGCGCCCGCGACCCGGCGCCACCGCGACGCCGGGACGATCACGACCGCCGGTCCCCCGCGGGCCGGCCGACGAGGGAAAGGGCACGACGATGAAGACGCAGGGAGCGCTCCTGTGGGAGCCGGGGACGCGGTCGGGCTGGACCGTCGAGGAGCTCGAGCTCGACCCGCCGAAGACGGGCGAGGTGCGCGTCCAGCTCGCCGCCGCCGGCCTGTGCCACTCCGACTACCACTACGACGCCGGCGACGGCATCGTCGACTTCACGCTCCTCGGCGGGCACGAGGGTGCCGGAACCGTGGTCGAGCTGGGCCCCGGGGTCACGGAGCTCGCGGAGGGCGACCGGGTGATCACGACCTTCATGCCGTCGTGCGGCCGCTGCAGGTGGTGCATGAGCGGGCGGGGCAACCTGTGCGACCGCGGCGCCGGCCTGATGCAGGGGAAGGCGCTCGACGGCACCTGCCGCGTGCACGCCCGAGGCGGGGACGTCGGCGCCATGACCTACCTGGGCACGTTCTCCCGCGACATCGTCTGCCCGACGGACTCCCTGGTGACGATCGGCGACGACATCCCGTGGCCGGCCGCGGCGATCACCGGGTGCGCCGTGCCGACGGGGTGGGGGACCGCGGTGAACATCGCCGGGGTGGAGATCGGCGACGTGGTCGTGGTCATCGGGACCGGCGGGGTCGGGATGAACGCCGTGCAGGGTGCCCGCAACGCCGGTGCCCAGACGATCGTCGCCGTCGACCCGATCGAGTGGAAGCGCAAGGTCGCCCACGACTTCGGCGCCACCCACGACGCCGCCGACGTCGCCGAGGCGACGGAGCTGGTGGCGGACCTCACCCACGGCGTGATGGCCGAGCGGGTCATCGTGACCATGGGGGTCGTCGACGGGCAGATCGTGGACCCGGCGCTCGACCTGACCGCCAAGGGCGGTGTGCTCGCCATCGGCGGCGTGTCCGCCATGAGCCAGCACCAGGCCGCCTTCAGCATCTTCCCGTTCGTGATGACCGAGAAGCAGATCCGAGGCGGGCTCTACGGCGGCTCGATCACGCGCAACGCCATCCCGATGCTCCTCGACCTCTACCGCAAGGGCGAGCTGAAGCTCGACGAGCTCGTGACCCGGACGTACAGCCTCGACCAGATCAACGAGGGCTACCGGGACATGGAGGAGGGGAAGAACATCCGGGGGGTGCTCGTCTACGACTGAGCCGGTGCGCGCCGCCGGCGGCCGACGCCGCCGCGGCGCGCCATCCTGCGCTCCCACCGTCCACGTGCTCGGCGGCGTCCTGCCGCCGAGCCGCCCCCGGCGAGCCCGACCGACCCGCTCGCCGGGGCACGAGCAGAGAGGAACCCATGTCGCTCATCGGCGCGAAGGTGTTGCGGAAGGAGGACCCGAACCTGGTCACCGGGCGCGGCTCCTTCGTCGACGACCTGCGGCCCGACCGCTGCCTCACCATGGCGTTCGTGCCGTCCACCGAGGCCCACGCCCGGGTCCGGTCGGTCGACGCCAGCGAGGCCGCGGCCCTGCCGGGCGTGGCGGCCGTCTGGACGGCGGCCGACGTCGCCCACCTGCCGCCGTGCCCGGGGCTGCCCGGGCTGGAGCGACCGCTGCTGGCCTCCGACGTCGTCCGGTTCGTCGGCGAGCCGGTGGCGGTGGTCGTGGCCGAGGACCGCTACCTGGCGGCCGACGCCGTCGCCGCCGTCGTGGTCGACTACGAGCCGCTCCCCGCCGTGGTGGGGGTCCAGGCGGCGCTGGCGGCGGACGCCCCCGCCCTGTTCCCGGCCCTGGGCGGCAACCTGGTCTTCGAGCAGCCCTGGGAGAGCGACCTGGCCGACGTCTTCGCGGCCGCCCCGCGCACGGCGTCGCTCCACATCGTGAACAACCGGTGCGCGCCCACGCCGATCGAGCCCAACGCCTGCCTGGCGGACTGGGGGCCGTCGGGCCTCACCCTGTGGGCCGCCTTCCAGGCGCCGCACCACCTGCGGAACAAGCTGGCCGAGTTCTTCGGCATCGCCCACGACGAGACCCGGGTCATCGCCCCCGACGTCGGCGGCGGGTTCGGCGCCAAGATCAACCTGGTGCCGGAGCTGTACCTCGCCCCGGCGCTCTCCCGGGCGCTCGGGCGCCCGGTCAAGTACGTGCAGACCCGCAGCGAGTGCCTGCAGGCGATGTACCACGGCCGGGCCCAGGAGCAGGACGTGGACGTGGCCTTCGACGACGACGGCCGGCTGCTGGGCCTGCGGTTCATGGTGACGCAGGACAACGGCGGCTACCCGGACCCCGGTGGCATGGGCCTGCCCGCGCTCACGACGGCGATGGCCACCGGGTGCTACAAGGTCCCTCGGGTGGCCGTGGGCTGGCGGAACGTCGTCACCAACACCACGCCGGTGGCCTCGTACCGGGGCGCGGGCCGTCCCGAGGCCACGTTCATGATCGAGCGGGTCGTGGACCTCGTCGCCGACGAGACCGGCCTCGACCCGCTCGAGGTCCGGCGCCGCAACTTCATCCAGCCCGACGAGTTCCCGTACGCCACCTCCTCGCCGCTGGCGGTCTACGACAGCGGGAACTACCCCGGCGCCCTCGACGAGCTGCTCCGGATCCTCGACTACGACGCCGTGCGCCAGGAGCAGCGCCGCAACCTCGACGACGACACCAAGCCCCTCATCGGCGTCGGCTTCTCCACCTGGGTGGAGATCGCCGGGTTCGGCCCGCCCGGCTCCCTCGAGGCGTTCGGGCACCTGGGGTCGTGGGAGTCGGCGCAGATCCGGGTGCAGCCGGACGGCAGCGCCATCGTCTACACCGGAGCCTCGCCGCACGGCCAGGGCACGGAGACGACGTTCGCCCAGATCGCCGCGGACAACCTCGGCATCCCGTTCGAGCGGATCTCGGTCCGCCACGGCGACACCGCCACGGTGCTGCAGGGGATCGGCACCATGGGCTCGCGCTGCACCGCCATCGCCGGCGAGGGCGTGCGCGCCGCCGCCACCACGGTCCTCGGACGGGCCAAGGAGATCGCCGCGCACCTGCTCGAGGCCGATCCGGCCGACCTCCAGGCGGAGGACGGCGCGTTCACGGTGCGCGGGACGCCGGCCCGGAGCGTGTCGTGGAACGACGTCGCCTGGGCGAGCTTCCGACCGCTGGACCTCCCGGAGGGGATGACGCCGGGGTCGCTCGAGACCAGCGTGTTCCAGCAGGTCGCGAACTTCAGCTTCCCGTCGGGGGCCTACGCGTGCGTGGTGGAGGTCGACCGCCACACGGGCAGGGTGGGTGTCCGGGGCTTCTACCTGGTGGACGACTGCGGCACCGTCATCAACCCCCTGCTGGCCGAGGGCCAGGTCCAGGGCGGGATCGCCCAGGGCATCGCCCAGGCGCTGTTCGAGGAGGTCAGCTACGACCCGCAGGGCGCGCTCCTCACCTCGACGCTCATGGACTACCTGGTGCCGGCGGCGCCGGACCTGCCCGGCTTCGTGTCGAGCCGGATCTGCACGCCGACGCCGAACAGCGTCCTCGGAGCCAAGGGGATCGGCGAGTCCGGGTCGATCGGCTCCCCGCCTGCGGTCGTGAACGCCGTGGTGGACGCACTCGCCCACCTCGGCGTCCGCCACGTCGACATGCCGGTCACGCCCCAGAAGGTGTGGCGGCTCCTGGAAGGAGCACGATGAACAGGATCCCGGTCCGGGTCACGGTCAACGGGGAGCCCACCGAGCACGACGTCGAGCCACGGCTGCTGCTGGTGCACCACCTGCGCGAGACGCTCAGGCTGACCGGCACGCACGTCGGGTGCGACACGTCGAACTGCGGCGCCTGCACCGTGCTCCTCGACGGCGAGCCGGTCAAGTCGTGCACCGTGCTGGCCGTCCAGGCCGACGGGCACCAGGTCACGACGGTGGAGGGCCTGGCCGCCGGGGACGGTCGGCTCACCGCCGTCCAGGAGGGGTTCCGCCGCGAGCACGGGCTGCAGTGCGGGTACTGCACGCCGGGCATGATCATGGCGGCCACCGGCCTGCTGGCAGCGGAGCCCGACCCCCCCGAGCACCGCATCCGCGAGGCGCTCGAGGGCAACCTGTGCCGCTGCACCGGGTACCAGATGATCGTCAACGCGGTGCGCTGGGCTGCAGCGCACGCCGGCGAGACGTTCGACGTGGCCACGGGCCCGCGGCAGGCGGAGGGGGCGGCGTGATCCCGGCGCGGTTCGACTACCACCGGGCCGCCGACGCCGCCCACGCGCTGGCGCTGCTCGGCGAACTGGGCGACGAGGCCAAGCTGCTCGCGGGCGGCCACTCGCTCGTCCCGCTCATGAAGCTCGGCCTCGCCCAGCCGGCGGCGCTGGTCGACGTGGGCGACGTGCGGGAGCTCAGCTACGTCGACGAGCGCGACGGCGTCCTCGCCGTCGGCGCGCTCACCCGCTACCGCGACATCGAGCGCTCGGAGCTGGCCCGGCGCCTCGTCCCGATCCTGGCTCATGCCACCGGGCGGATCGGCGACCCGCAGGTCCGCGCCCGCGGCACCATCGGCGGCTCGCTCGCCCACGGCGACCCGGCGGCGGACCTTCCCGCCGTGGCCGTGGCGACCGGGGCCGTCATGGTCGTCCGCGGCCCCGGCGGCGAGCGCCACGTGCCCGCCCGGGAGTTCTTCCGCGGCTTCCTCGAGACGGCGCTGCAACCCGACGAGATGCTCGTGGAGGTCCGCTTCCCGGCCTCGGGGGTCGAGCCGTGGGCGTACGAGAAGTTCAGCCGGCGGGCACAGGACTACGCCATCGTCGGTGTCGCCGTCGTCCGGGGGCCCGAACCGGGCATCGCGCTGGTCAACATGGACAGCACCCCGGTCTTCTGCGCGGCCGCGAGTGCCGCGCTCGGCCGGGGCGAGGAGGCCCGTGCGGTCGCCGAGCTGGCCGCTGCCGACGGGCGGCCGCCCAGCGACCTGAACGGGGACGGCGCCTACCGCCGTCACCTGGCCCGCGTGCTGACGGAGCGGGCCGTGCGCGCGGCGGCGATCTAGTGCCTCGCCCGGCGACGTCGGCTCCCGGCGGCGCCGGCACGTCCGACAAGGAGCTGTGAGCATGACGCAACTACGTGGCCTCGAGGGCAAGGTGGTCCTGATCACCGGCGCGGGCCGTGGCCAGGGCGCCAACCACGCCCGCGGGTTCGCCGACGCGGGATGCGACGTCGTCGCCCTCGACATCTGCAAGGACATCCCCGAGCTGTACGACTGTGCGACCGGCGCGGACCTCGCCCTCACCGTCGAGCAGGTGGAGGAGCGCGGCCGGCGCGGGCTGGGGATCGAGTGCGACGTCCGCGACGAGGACGCCGTGGAGGATGCGGTCGAACAGGCGATCGGGGCGTTCGGCAGGATCGACGTCCTCGTCAACAACGCCGGCATGGCGGCGCTCGACAGCATCCAGGACATGCGGCGCACCGTGCTCGACGCCGTGATCGACACGAACCTGAAGGGGCCCATGCTGGTGGCCAAGCACGTGGTGCCGGGGATGATGGCGCGGCGTGCGGGCAACATCGTCAACATCTCGTCGGCGGTGACGGGGAACGGCAATTCGATGCTCTCGCACTACGTGGCGTCGAAGTACGGCGTGATCGGCCTCACCAAGGCGTGGGCGACCGAGCTCGCCGAGCTCGGCATCAACGTCAACGCCATCGCGCCGGCGACCATCGAGCCCGGCGAGGGGCACGGCTCGGGGATGGTCCGCGGCCTGGCGGCGTCGCTCGGCATGGAGCCGATGGAGGCGTACCGGATGTGGAACGAGGTGGGCAACCTGCCGGGGGAGAAGTGGGCGGCGCAGATGCAGGACATCACCGACGCCTGCCTGTTCCTGGCGTCGGACAACGCCAGGCTCGTCACCGGCCACGTGCTGTACGTGGACGGTGGCCAGGCGACCAAGTAGGTCGTCGACGCTCGCCCGGCTCGCCGCCCGCGCTCCCTCCCGTGGCGCCCGCGGCGGGCCGCGGCGCTCGCGCCTGACCGGGCGGTGGTGAGCCCTGCCGGGGCCCACCACCGCCCGTCAGGCGGGCCCGGCCAGGTCCTCGGGGCGGTCGACGTCGAGGGGGTCGCCGGGACAGGCGACCTCGCCGACCATGTCGGGCAGCCGCGCCATGAGGACGCGGGCGCCGGCGTCGCCCTCCGTGGGGAGCAGCGGCCAGACCTCCCTCGCCAGGCGCACCGGCGGCCGCCTGCGCCCCCCGAACGTGGCGATCGCCACGGGGCTGTCGGCGGCGGCGACCGCCGCCCACGCCTCGGGCGGGACGAGCGGCTGGTCGCCCAGGCCCACGACGAGGACGTCGAGCTGCTCGGCCCGTGCCCAGCCCAGCGCAGCCTGCAGCGACGTCGCCTGGCCGTCGGCCCAGCGGGGGTTGGCCACCACGGCGACCCGGCCCGGCAGGACGGGGGTGAGGTCGACGGCGCCGGTGACGACGGCGACCTCGCCGATGGCGGCGGCCTGCGCGTGGGCGACGGCCCACGCCACGAGCGGGCGGCCGCGGAAGTCGGCGAGCAGCTTGTGGGTCCCCGCGCCGAAGCGGCTGCCGGCTCCGGCCGCGAGGACAGCGGCGCCCGTGCGCGGCAGCCCTGCCGCTGCCGCGCCGCGCCGACCGGCGCGACGGCTCGGGCCAGGGTCGGTCACGGCGAGGGCGGCGCGGCGTGCAGCTGCCGCTACTTGTACGAGTAGAACCCCTGCTCCGCCTTGCGGCCGAGCAGGCCGGCGTCGACCATGCGACAGAGCAGCGGCGGGGCCGCGTACAGGGGCTCCTTGAACTCGTCGTACAGCGACTCGGCCACCGCCTGGGTGGTGTCGAGCCCGATGAGGTCGGCGAGGCGCAGCGGTCCCATGGGGTGGGCGCAGCCCTCCACCATGCCGGTGTCGATGTCCTCGGCGGTGGCGAAGCCCGACTCGAGCATGCGGATGGCGGACAGGATGTAGGGGATCAGCAGGGCGTTGACGACGAAGCCGGCGCGGTCGGGCGAGGCGATCACCCGCTTGCCGAGGCGGTCGGTCGCGAACGTCCGGGCCTGCTCGGCCGTCTCGGGGCTGGTCAGCAGCGAGGTGATGATCTCGACCAGCCGCAGGACGGGCACCGGGTTGAAGAAGTGCAGGCCCACCACCTGTTCGGGCCTGGAGGTGGCCATGGCGAGCTTCATGATGGGGATCGACGAGGTGTTCGAGGCGAGCACGGCGTCGTGGTCGGCGACGATCTTGTCGAGGCGGCGGAACACGTCGGTCTTCACCGCCTCGTCCTCGACCACGGCCTCCACCACGATCTGCCGGTCGGCCAGCGCGTCGAGGTCGGTGGTGAAGTGCAGGCGCGCCAGCGCCTCCTCGCGGCGGGCGCCCTCCAGCTTGCCGGCGGTGACCGCCCTCGCGAGCGACTGCTCGACGCGCCGCTGCCCGACGGCCAAAGCCGGCTCGTCGGCCTCGCACACCACCACCTCCAGGCCGGCCCGGGCCATCACCTCGGCGATGCCGCTGCCCATCAGCCCGCAGCCGACCACGCCGGCTCGGTCGAAGGTCCTGCTGCTCGGGCTCATGTTGCCTCCTGCTGTGGTGGCCGGCCGCCACGGCGTGACGTCCGGGTCGGTGATGGGTGGGCTCCGGCTGGTGCGGCGGCCCCTGGTCGGTGCGGCGGCCCCTGGTAGGTGTGGCGGTACCTCGTCCGAGTGGCGGTCCCGACCAGTGTGGCGCGTCGTCCCGGCGGGTGCGGGGCCTTGCGTCCAGACCGGTCCGGGGCGTCGTGCTGGTGCATCCGACAGGCTGTTCCTGGTAGGTCGTTCGCCCGGCGCCGGGCGGTGGGCTCGGCTGCCGTGCCGCAGGTCGCCGCGTCGGGCGACCGGGTGCGTCCCGGCCGGCCCCTGCGCCCTGCGAGGCGGCAGGCGTCCGCGCCTCGCCGGCCCGACGAGCGGGCCGGCGAGGCACGGAGCGGGGGAGGGCCTCGGCGGGGAGACCTAGCCCTCCGGGGCCACGCCACTGTGGGGGGAGGAGGCGGGCCCATGGACACATTATAGGAGCCCCGACTATCGGACAACTAGCCAATGGCGGGTCGGCGGCTGCGTTACCATCTCGCCGTGGCGCGACCCCTGGGGTTCGACCCGATCGCCGAGGCCCGCCGGCAGTGGTCACGACGGTGGCCCGAGGCCGCAGCGGCGATGGCGGCGGCGACGTCGGTGATGCGGGCGCAGCAGATCGTGCTGGGCGCCGTGGACGCCGCCCTGCGCCCCTTCGGCCTGACCTTCGCCCGCTACGAGGCGCTGGTCCTGCTGTCGTTCACCCGGAGCGGCGAACTCCCGCTCGGCAAGATGGGTCCCCGGCTCATGATCCACCCCACCAGCGTCACGAACGTGGTGGACCGCCTGGAGCAGGACCGCCTGGTCGAGCGCGTGCCGCACCCGACCGACCGCCGCACCACGCTGGCCAGGATCACCCCGGCCGGCCGCGCCCTCGCCGTGCAGGCGACCGAGGCCGTGAACGAGGCGCGCTTCGGCATGGGCTCCCTCCTGGCCGACGACCTCGACCTCCTGGTGCGCCTGGTCGAGACCCTGCGGGTGGCCGCGGGGGACTTCGAAGCCGACTGAGCGGCGGGTGCCGGCGGCTGTCGCTGGTCCCGGTCGTCGCCGGGACGCCGCAAGGCGGGCGTGCCCGCCGGCGGGTCCGTGCGTGCCGCCTCGCCACGGCCACCCGGCGGCGGTGCCGGGCCCGGTGGGCGCCCGGGGGCGGCCGTCGGTGGTGACG
>JAJZYI010000350.1 GCA_021798135.1 Actinomycetes bacterium
CAGCGCGGCCCGGCCGGCGACGGCGCCGCCCGCCACCGCGGCCACCTGCAGGACCAGCCACACCACGGCCAGGGTCCGCAGCCGCCGGGTGAGCGCCAGCGGAGCGGTGCGACCGCGCACGCCCAGCCCGAACGGCCCGGCGGCCACGACCGCCGCCGTGGCGAGCCCGGCCAGCGGCACCCAGCCGGACACGGCCAATCCGGCCAGGCCCACGACGACCGCCACCAGGTTGGCCGGCGAGCAGCGCCACCAGCGCAGCGCGAAGCGCGAGACCGAGTCGGCGAGGTAGTGCTCGCGCTGGGCCACCCGGAGCCAGCGGGCTCCCGCCAGGAGCGTCGCCGCCCCGCACGCCGTCACCACGACCCAGGCCACCGGACCGCTCCCCCCGCCGGGCCCGACCACGGCGGTCACGCTGGCACCCCGGCGCGCGCCGCGTCCCGGCTCGTGCGGCGCACGCTTGGCGCGAACGCCGCCACCCTCAGGGACGGGACCCGGCCGAACGGTCGGTCGGCGCCGGTGGTGCCCGACCCCGGCCCTGCCAGCGTGGCCAGAAGCGCACCACACGTGGCCAGATACGCTCCGGGTGCGTCATCCGGATCCCTGGGCCAGCGCACCGGCGAGCCTCGCCGGACCCACGATCCTGGTGCCATGGGGCGAGAGGGTAGCGGCTCGGCACCCCGCACCCCGAAGCCGCCGTGCCGAAGCCCCGCGCCCCGAGGCCGTGCGACGCCTGCAGGTGTGGTGACGTGTGCTCAGGGGCCGAAGCCGCGCACCCCCAAGCCGCCGCACCCCCAAGCCGCCGCACCCCCAAGCCGCCGCACCCCCAAGCCGCCGCACCGCGCGGGCGGCGCCGGCGAGCCCCGGTCCGCCGCGCCGGCGACGCCGGCGCACCCGTCGGCCGTCAACCCGCGGGGACGTCCCGGGACGGCACCAGGCGCTCCACCGCCGCACGCAGGTCGGCCGGTGCCGTGACCGGCAGGATGTGCCCGGCGCCGTGGCAGACGGTCAGGTGTGCCCCGGGGATCGTCGCCGCGAGCGACCGGGCGACGGCGAGGGGCACCGCCATGTCGTCGTCCCCCCACACGAGCTCCACGGGACAGCGCAGCGACGCCACCGCTGCCGCGTAGTCCTCGTCCACCAGCCGTACCAGGACCTGGCGCATCACCCCCGAGGCGGCCCGGTAGTCGGCCGAGCCGTAGCGCTGCCGGGCCCGCTCCATCGTGCCCGCCCCGACCAGGCCCATCCGGTGCAGCCGGCGCACGGCCCGGAAGCCGGGGGCCGGACGGGCCCGCGGCCGAACCCGCGGCCCGACCGGGGCGCCGCACAGCACCAGGCCCGCCACCAGGTCCGGGCGCGCCGCTGCCAGCCGCACGGCCACCCGGCCGCCGAGCGAGTGGCCCACCAGCACCACCGGCGCGGCCGGCCCCCCCGGGCCCTCGATCACCCGCACCACGGCGTCGGCGTACGCCTCGGACCCCCACGGCTCGGCAGGCGCAGGCGACGCGCCGAAGCCGGGCAGGTCGAGCGCCAGCGAGGGCAGGGCGCCCCGCGGCGCCGCCGGCCCCAGCACGCCCCCGAAGTCGGCGTGGCTCCGGGCCCACCCGTGCAGGGCGACGACGACCGGGGCGCCGCCGTCGCGGCCACCGGGCTCGCCGCCCCACCGCGCGCCGAACACGGCACCGCCGTCGAAGGCCTGCAGCACGGCAGCGAGGGTAGCCCGGCCCGAGGCGCGACGTGCCCCGGCCCCGACCTCCGACCACCCGCCGACGGCGCCGGCCCCTGCCGGCCCGGCGCACCGCACCCGACCACCACCACGGGGCGCGCCGAGGTACGCGTGGCCGTCGCACCCACCGGGTACGGTCGCAGCGATGCCTCCCGACGCCCAGGCACCGCCACCGGACCCGTGGGCACCGGGGGACGCGCCGGACGACGCGCCCACCGACGTCCTCGTCGGCCTGACGCCGGCCCAGCAGCTGGCCGTGACCAGCGACGCCGCGCCGCTCTGCGTGGTGGCCGGTGCCGGCTCGGGCAAGACGCGGGTGCTGACCCGGCGCGTCGCCCGCCGGGCGCTCGACGGCTCGGCCGACGCCGAGCACAGCCTGGTCGTCACCTTCACCCGCAAGGCGGCGTGGGAGCTGCGGCGGCGCCTGGCGCACCTCGGCGTGGCCGACGTCCCCGTCGGCACGTTCCACGGCATCGCCATGGGCGAGCTCCGCCGGCACTGGGCGGACGCCGGGCGCCACCCGCCTGCCGTCGTCGACGACCCCACCCGGATCGTCCGGCACCTCGTGGGACCGGACGCGGCGGCCCGGGCCGGCGACCGGCGCCGCCAGGCCACCCTGGCGCCGGGCGGGCCGGACGCGTTCATCCGGGCCCTCGCCAGCGAGATCGAGTGGGCGCAGGCTCGGGGTGTCGATCCCGCCCGCTACGCCGACGCGGCGTCGGCGGCCGGGCGCCGTGCCCCGCTCGCCGGCGCGGCGGTCGCCGACCTGTACGCCCGCTACCAGCAGACCAAGGCCAGCCGCCACGTCCTCGACCTGCACGACCTGGTGTCGGAGGCGACCGCCCTGCTCCTGCGCGACGCGAGGGTCCGCGACGCGGTGCGGTGGCGGATCCGTCACCTGTACGTCGACGAGTTCCAGGACGTGAACCCGGCCCAGTGGCGGCTCGTGCGCGCCCTGCTCGGCGACCGCCGTGACCTCTGCGTCGTCGGCGACCCCGACCAGGCCATCTACTCGTGGAACGGCGCCGACCCCAGCCTGATGGCACGACTGCCCGAGCTGCTCCCGGGCACGACGGTGCTGCGACTGGACGTCAACCACCGCTCGACGCCGCAGATCCTCGCCGCGGCGCGCGCCGTGCTCGGCGCGCCCGGACCGGCCCCCGCCGGCCCGGCCGGAGGCACGGGCGACGGGTCCGCCGCGGGCCTGGCCGTCCGCGTGGTGCCGGACGCGGTGGGTGCCGACGGGCCCCTGCCCGTGCTCCGCGCCTTCGACGACGAGGACGAGGAGGCGGCCGCCGTGGCGAGGTGGCTCAGGCTGGCGCACCGCCCCGGGCGGCCCTGGTCGCACCTGGCGGTCCTGGCGCGCACGCGGGCACGGCTGGCGGCGGTGGCCGCCGCGCTCGACCGCAGCGGTGAGGTCCCG
>JAJZYI010000351.1 GCA_021798135.1 Actinomycetes bacterium
GGCGGGCGGGGCTGCCCGTCAGCCGGGTCGGCGGGGCACGGCGGGGGCGCCGGGCGGCGCGCGCCGGAGCGCGGCGGACCGGCACCGGTAGCCGCTGACGCCGATGGGGGGAGCGATGCTGGTCGGCCGCAGCGGCCGGGGGAGGTCAGCGCCGTCCGCGGTGTGGACCGAGCAGGGGCGGGACGCGGCGACGTACCTCGCCTACCGGGGGCTGGCCGCCGCCATGCAGCAGGTGCCCGAGCCCGTCGCCCTCGCCGGCGCGCGCGGTGCCAGCCGCCTGCTCGCGGCACGGCGCAGCACGCACCGGGAGCTCTACGAGCGCCACCTGGCGAAGGTGCTCGGCAGGCGCCTCGACCCGGGCGAGGCGCGGGAGTGGACGCGCCGAGCGTTCGCCAGCTATGCCCGGTACTGGGTCGAGGGCGCCCGGCTCGGCTCCCTGCCCGGCAGGGTCGTCGACGCCCGCATGTCGGTGGAGTCGGGGTACGAGCACCTGGTGGCGTCGATGGCCCGGGGCACCGGCGCCATCGTGGCGCTGCCCCACCTCGGCAGCTGGGAGTGGGGTGGCGCCTGGCTGGCCCGGCGCGGCTACCCGATGACCGCGGTCGCCGAGGTGCTGCAGCCCGAGCAGCTGTACCACTGGTTCGTGGCGGCGCGGGCCGCCATGGGCCTCACCGTCGTGCCCATGGACGCCTCGGCCGGCCCGGCCCTGCTCCGCACCCTGCGCGAGGGGCGGCTGGTGGGCCTGGTGGCCGACCGAGACCTGCCCGGCACGGGGGTGGCCGTCGAGCTGTTCGGCGACGCCACCACGCTGCCGGCCGGCCCCGCGACCCTCGCGCTGCGCACCGGCGCCGCCCTGCTGCCCGTCGCCGTGTACCAGGGGCCGGGGCCCTCCCACACCGGCGTGATCCTGCCCCCGGTCGACACGACCCGCACCGCCAGCCTGCGTGCCGACGTGCAGCGCGTCACCCAGGACCTCGCCACCGCCTTCGAGCTGCTCATCCGGCGCGCGCCCGACCAGTGGTACGGCTTCCAGCCGGTGTGGCCGGAGGACCGCCCGGCGGGCGGATCCGGGCGCGGCAGCGACGGGGAGGCGGCGTGAGCGGCGCAACGGCCGGAGCGGGACCGGCGGGCGGGACCGACGGGCGGGGGGCGCCACCCGACGGCGGGCCGCCGGCGACCGGGCCCGGTGCCGCGGCAGGCTCCGGCCGGGACGACAGCGGCCTGCAGTGGGCGGACCGGCGCTTCCAGGCCCTGGTGGAGCACTCCACCGACATCGTGCTCGTGCTGGCGGCCGACGGCGCCATCATCTACGCCAGCACCTCCGCGGCGAAGGTGCTCGGCTACGACTTCGCCGAGTGGCGCGGCCGAGACGCGTTCGGCGCCGTCCATCCCGGCGACCGCGAGCAGGTCCGGCAGGCCTACGCCGGCGTGGTGGCCCGGGCGGGACAGGCGGTGCCGCTCACGTTCCGGGTGGTCCGGGCCGACGGCACGTCGGTCGAGACCGAGGCGGTGGCCACCAACCGCCTGGCCGACCCGGCGGTGGGCGGCGTCGTCATCAACCTGCGCGACATCAGCGAGCGGGTCCGGGTGGAGCGTGACGCCCGGGCCATGGACGAGCGCTACCGCTCCCTGGTGGCGTCGCTCGCCGAGGGCGTCCTGCTGGTCGACGCAGAGGGCGTGGCCCTGCTCTGCAACGACGCGCTCGAGGACATGTTCGGGATCCCCGCCCGCTCCATGGTCGGCAGCCCCGTCGAGGAGCTCGTCGGCCGGGCCCGGGACGCCGGCGTGCACCTGGTCGACGTGCACCACCGCCCCGTCCCGACCGATCGGCACCCCCTGCTGGTGGCGCTCGCCACCGGCAGGTCGGTGAGCGGCACCGTGCACGGCGTCCTCCGGCCCGGGCGCTCCGCGCTGTGGCTCCAGATCAACGCCCGCGCCCTGGCGGGGCCCGACGGCGCGCCCGGTGGCGTCGTCGCCTCGTTCACGGACGTGTCCGCCGCTCGCGCCGCCACCGAGCAGCTGCAGGAGGCGCTGGCCGAGCTGCGGCACGAGCAGACGTTCCTGCAGGTGCTGCTGGACAACCTCGAGGAGGGCATCGTCGCCTGCGACGCGGCAGGGCGGGTGACGCTGGTCAACCCTGCGAGCCGCCGGTTCTTCGGCATCCCCGACGCCGAGGACCCCACCGGCCTGGCGCTGTCGACGGAGGGGATGCGCCAGCTCGACGGGACGGCGATGGCGCCGGAGGAGAACCCGCTGGTCCGGGCCCTCGCCGGCGAGTCCGTGCGCGAGGCGCAGCTCATCGTGGAGGGCCGCGCCGGCGAGCGGCGGACGGTGGCCGCCAACGCACAGGCACTGCGCGACGACGACGGCAACGAGCTCGGCGCCGTCGTCGCGCTCCACGACGTCACCGAGCACAAGCGCAACGAGGAGCGGCTCGCCGAGCTGGCGCTGCACGACCCGCTCACCGGGGTGGCCAACCGCCTGCTCCTCGACGACCGTGTCCGGCGCGCCCTGGAGCGGCTCCGCCGCTCCGGCGGGGGCGTCGGCGTCTTCCTGCTGGACCTCGACGACTTCAAGGTCGTGAACGACGTCCACGGGCACGACGTCGGCGACGAGATCCTGCGTGCCGTCGCCCGCCGGCTGATGGCGACGACCCGGCCCGAGGACACGGTCGCCCGGCTCGGCGGCGACGAGTTCGTGGTCGTGTGCGAGGTGTCCGGGGGCCCCGACGAGGTCCGCACCATCGCCGAGCGCATCGAGGGGGCCCTCGCCGACCCCTACCCCCTCGGGAACGCGACGCTCGCCGTCGGCGCCTCCGTCGGCGGCGTCCTGGTGGACACGGCCGGCATCGAGCCGTCCAAGCTGATCTCGCTCGCCGACGACGAGATGTACCGGGTGAAGGCCGAGCGCCACCGGGCGCGACCCGGCGCCTGACCCCGGCCCGTGCGCGTCGCGCTGGTGTGCCCGTACGGCCTGGACGCCCCCGGCGGCGTGCAGGGCCAGGTCCTCGGCCTGGCGCGCGCGCTCCGTGCCGAGGGGGCCGCGGTCCTGGTGGTCGCCCCCGGGCGAGGTGACGCGCCGGGGGGCGCCGGCGCTCCGGCGGAAGCGGCGGGTGCCCCGGGGAGCGGCGCGGCGGGCGCCCCGG
>JAJZYI010000352.1 GCA_021798135.1 Actinomycetes bacterium
AGGCGGTGGGCCACGCTGTCGACGCGGCGAGCCGCGCCGCGGGCCGCGCGGTGGACGCTGCGGCGACGGCCGTGGGCCACGCGGCGACGGCCGTGGGCCACGCGGCGACGGCCGTGGGCCACGCGGTGGACGGCGTCGGGCACGCGCTCGGCGGCGCTGCGCACGAGGTCCTCGGGTGGCTGTGAGCGGCGCCTGGCATGATGCGGCCCGGCGGGGGCGCCGGCCGCGCCCGTCCCGGTGGCCGGGTGCGGGTGCCGCCCGTCGAGAGGAGCTCCCGTGATCGACGTCCGTGCCGAGGACGGGCAGGTGCAGGTGACCCTGTCCGGGATCGAGTGCTTCCTCGCCACCAACCACTTCCGGTGGGAGCTGGCGGTGCCGGCGAGCGCGGTCGTCGGGGTGGAGGTGCACCAGCGGGTGCGTTTCGACCGGCTGTACAACCGGTACTCCCGAAGGCGCGACGGCAGCGGGGTGACCTGCGCGCCACGACGGTGGCCGTCGGTGTCGATGGCGCTGGCGGAGGGGCCGGTGCGGTCGATCCGCGTGGGCGTGCCGGATGCCGAGGCGGCCGCGGCGCTGATCGACCGGGCGCGGGCCGAGGCCGACCGGTGAGGTGGCGCCGGGCCCGGCCGGACGAGGGGCTCACCCGCCGGACGCTGACCAGGCTGTTCGTGGAGCAGGCCCTGCAGATGGCCAGCCATCTCGCGCCGGACCTGGACCTGCTGGCATGCTCGTCGTCGAACGGCATGGTCCGCCTGGTGCCGCCCAGCGCCCCGCCAGCCGGCCCTGCCGGCGGCCCCGACGCCGCATGGCAGCGCCTGGCGGCCACCGGCGAGCTGCGGCCAGGCGCGCCGACGGCGGAGCCCGCTGACGCCCAGGCACCCGACGAGCTGGCAGCGACCTGGCTCCCGAGCGGCGCGCCGGTGACCCTGAGCGGCGAGCTGGCGATCCTCGTCGCCCTGCGGAGCCGGCCCGGGGTGGTGGCCGACGTGCTGGTCCGCACCGGCGACGTCGTGGAGCTGCGGGCCAGGTGGTACGTGGGGGCGCAGCCCCACGTGGTGCTGCAGGAGACCGCAGGTGCCGGCGGGTTCCTCGACTTCCGCCTGCTGCGCCTGGAGCAGGCGGTGGCGGGCCTGCTGCAGGCGTGCAGGTCCGGCGCCAGCGGCAAGCTCGACGCCACGCCGAGCGGGCCTCGCCGGCCGCCGCCGGTGGCCGAGGCGGCCGCCGGCTGGCTGGCCGGCACGACCGTCACCGCGGCCCGCGCGAACGGTCCAGACGTGGTGGTGCGCACCATGCAGGTCGGGCTCGGCGACGGGATCTGGCTGGTCGACGGCGACGCCGACCCTGCCGTGGCGGTCCCCTGCGACGTGCCCGACCTGATGCGCGTGGCCGGCCTGTCCGAGTGGCCCGCGGACACGGCGTCGTGGCTGCACCCCGACGTCGCCCGCCAGTCCTGACGCTGGCGCCGTCGGTGGCCGTGCCGGCCGGTGGCCCGCCGCCAAGGTCCGGTCAGTCCCGGTCGAACTGGAGCGACAGGGAGTTGACGCAGTAGCGCAGGCCCGTGGGCCGGGGCCCGTCGGGGAACACGTGGCCCAGGTGCCCGCCGCAGCGGGCGCAGGTGATCTCCGTGCGCCGCATCCCGAACGAGCGGTCCTGGTGCTCGGTGACGACGCCGGCCGCCACCGCCCGGGTGAAGCTCGGCCAGCCCGACCCCGACTCGAACTTGTCGTCCGAGCGGAACAGCGCCGCACCGCAGCCGGCGCAGCGGAACAGGCCCGGGTCGTGCACGTCCAGCAGGGCACCCGACCACGGCGGCTCCGTGCCCTTCTCGCGCAGGACGTGGAACTGCTCGGGCGACAGCCGCGCCCGCCACTGGTCCTCGGTGGCCGGCAGGGCCGCCGCCGGCTCGCCCCTATCCGATGTGGCGGTGCCCGGTGTGGCGGTGCCCGCTGTGGCGGTGCCCGCTGTGGCGGTGCCCGCTGTGGCGGTGCCCGCTGTGGCGGTGCCCGCTGTGGCGGTGCCCGGGTCGGCGCCGCCGGGCGCGGTCCCGGCGGCGGGGGTGCCGGTAGGGGTGGCCGGGGGGGTGCGGTCGGTCGCCATCGCTGCCTCCATGGTGGTCGCGTCCTGCCACAGCCAACCGCCACGCCGCTGCGGTTGTTCCGCCGGCCGGTCGTGCTGCGCGGACCGCCGGCTCGGCCGGCAGCGGTGGCACAATGCAGGTGTCGGGACGCGGCCCGGCCCGGTGAGGAGGTCCGTTGCGCGAGCAGGCACCCATGATGAGCCGCCGGTTCGACGGACGGACGGCGATCGTGACGGGCGCGGCCTCGGGCATCGGCCGGGCCACGGCCATCCGCCTGGCCAGCGAGGGCGCCTCGGTGGCCTGCGTGGACGTGCAGGGCGACGAGCTCGAGCAGACGGTGGAGGCCCTGTCGATCCTGGGCGGCTCGGCCGCGGCCTACGTGTGCGACGTGACCGACGAGCAGGCCGTCGCCCGCACCGTCGACCGGGTGGCGGACGCGCTCGGCCGGCCCGCCATCCTCTGCAACGTGGCGGGCGTCGGCGGCTTCTACCACACCGTCGACATGCCGCTCAGCCGGTGGGACCACATGCTGGCCGTCAACCTCACCGGCCCGTTCCTGATGGTCAGGGCGACGGTGCCGCACATGCTCCACCCCCACGGCGGCGCCATCGTCAACGTGGCGTCCGACACCGGCCTCGTCGGCGCGGCGTACGCCGCTGCCTACTGCGCCTCCAAGGGCGGGCTCGTCATGATGACCCGGGCGCTCGCCGTCGAGTACGCCGACCGGGGCATCCGGGTGAACGCGGTGGCACCTGGCGGCGTGCGGACGCCCATGCTCCGCTCCCTGGAGCTTCCCGAGGGTGCGGATCCCCGCCACGTCCTGCGCCTGACGAGCCGCATGGGCCCGTGCTCGCCCGACCAGGTAGCCGCCTCCATCGTGTACCTCGCCTCGGACGAGTCGGGCTGCACCACCGGGGCCGTGCTGTCGGTGGACGGCGGGCTGACGGCCTGAGGATCCCGCCTGCGGGCTCGTGGGCTCCGGCTCTCGCCCTGCGGCGGCTCCCGCTTGCCGGCGGCTCCCGGCCGTCCGCGACACCGCCGGCGACCCCGTGCGCGGTCG
>JAJZYI010000353.1 GCA_021798135.1 Actinomycetes bacterium
GCCCGCGGGGTGGCGCTCGGGATGGGGCGGCGCCTGGCGTGGGGGCGCATGGTCGTGGAGGACGAGGCCGGCACGGTGCGCCTCGGGCGTGAGGGCCCCGGCCCCGAAGTACGGGTGCGCGTGCACGACCTGGCCGCCTACGCCGCCCTGCTGCGGCACGGCTCGGTGGGGCTCGGCCACGGCTACGCGGAGGGCTGGTGGGACAGCGACGACCTGACGGCGCTGCTGCGCATGCTGGTGCGCAGCAGGGGAGCCCTCGGGGCGGCGAGGGACCGGGCCGGCCAGGCCACCTCCGTGGTCGCCGACCCGCTGCGCCGGCTGCGGCGGCGGCCCCCCGAGGCCGACCGGCGCCACGTGCGGGCCCACTACGACCTCGGCAACGGGCTCTTCTCCCTGATGCTGGACCCGACGCTCAGCTACTCCTGCGCGCTGTTCGAGCATCCCGGCACGACGCTCGAGGAGGCGTCGGTCGCCAAGCTGGACCGCATGTGCCGGAAGCTCGGCCTGTCCCCGGCCGACCACGTGGTCGAGATCGGCACGGGCTGGGGCGGCTTCGCCGTGCACGCCGCCACCCGCTACGGCTGCCGGGTGACGTCGACGACCGTGTCGGACGAGCAGTACGCACACGCGAGCGCGTGGGTGCGCCGGCTCGGCCTGGACGACCGCGTGACCATCCTCCACGAGGACTACCGGGCGCTCACCGGCCGCTACGACAAGCTCGTGTCGATCGAGATGGTCGAGGCGGTCGACTGGCGCCTGCTCGGCACCTACATGCGCACCTGTGCCGCCCTGCTGCGGCCCGACGGCCTGATGGCGCTCCAGGCCATCACCATCGACGACCGGAGCTACGAGCGGGCCAAGCACAGCACCGACTTCATCAAGGCGTTCGTGTTCCCCGGGAGCTGCCTCCCCTCGGTGGGGTCGCTGGCGCGGGCAGCGGCCAGGACGGACCTGCGGATCGTGGACGTGGAGGACATCGGCCGCCACTACGCCGAGACGCTCGCGCGCTGGCGGCACAACGTGGACGAGCACCGTGCCGGCATCGAGGCGCTCGGCTTCGACGAGCGCTTCCTGCGCATCTGGAGGCTCTACCTGTGCTACTCCGAGGCGGCGTTCCTGGAGCGCCACGTCAGCGACGTGCAGGTGGTCCTGGCGAAGCCGGGCTGGGAGGCGCCGCTGATGCTGCGGGGCTGAGCCCGGCGCGCACCGCCTCGACGGCGGCGACCACCTGGCGAACGTCCGTCCCGGTCCAGCGGTCCGACCCGAGCGCGATGGCGGCCTCTGCGTCGCGGACCGCGGCACCCCCGACCATGAGCGACGCGGCGGTCGCCGAGCGAAGCGCGGCCACCGCCGTCCGCGCCGCCGCCTCGTGGCCCGGCCCGGTCACCGAGAGGAGCACGCACAGCGGCGGGTGCGCCCGGGCCGCCGCCACGAACGAGGGGGCGGGCGTGTCGGCGCCGAGGTCCACGACCTCGAAGCCGGCGCCGCGCAGCTGGTCGGCGACCATGGTCCCGGGGATCTCGTGGCGCTCGCCGGCGACGGCCCCGAGGACCACGGTGCCGCGCTTCTTGCCCCGGCGGTTGAAGCGCGGCCCCAGGCGGTCGAGCAGGCGGCGGGCGACCACGGACGCGCGGTGCTCGTCGCCCACGCCGATGCTCCCGGCCTCCCAGCGATCGCCGATCACCCGCAGGGCCGGCGCGAGGAGCTCGAGGTGGACGTCGGCGGGCTCGGCCCCCGAGGCGAGCGCCGACTCGACGACGCTCCAGGCCCCCACCTCGTCACCGGCGAGCAGGCGGTCGAGGATCCTGTCGACGGCCCACGCCCGGGGCGCCCCCCGGGGCACTGCGGCGGGCTCGGGCCCTCTGCGGAGCCGCTCGACGTCTCGGGGGTCCACCTTCCACACGCCGCCGGACTTCGTGGCCGGGAGCCGCCCGGTGCGCAGGTAGCGGTAGACGGTCATGTAGTGGACGCCGAGGCGGGTGGCCGCCTCCTCGAGGCCGATCGCGCCGGGCGGCGTGCCCACGTCGGTCATGCCCCCAGGCTGCCTTCCACCTCGTCCCTCCCCCTCCCTGTCCGGCCTCGCGCGTCGCCGTCGGCCGCGCACGTCGCCCCGGCCTCGCTGGCGGCTGAGTTTAGTGCTAAATTCATCGAGGCGCCCTCGACCGGGCAGCAGGGGAGAGAGGAAACGGCGAGGAGCCCATGGCGCACGTGGTCAAGACCTTCACCACCGTAAAGGAGCCCGACGCGGCGTTCGCCTACCTGGCCGACTTCACCCACGCGCTCGAGTGGGACCCGACCGTGGTGGCCGCCGAGCGCGCCGACCAGGGCGAGATCGGGCAGGGCAGCCGCTTCGACCTCACGGTGAGGATCGGCGGGCGACGGCTCCGGGGCGCGCTCGGGCTCGCCGACCCGCTCCTCGCCGTGGGCTTCCGGCGGGTGGCGGACCGTGCCATCCAGGGGCTCGAGCGCTGCCTTCGCCCGGCCGTGCGCTCGTGACCGCCGTCGTGACGGGCGCCGCTCGGACCGAGACGGAGCGCCCCGCACGGTCCGCCCCGGCACGGAGCGCCCGCGTGGGTGTCCCCTTCGTGCTGGTGCACCTGGGCGCGCTCGGCCTCTTCGTCGTGGGCTGGAGCTGGGTCGCCTTGGCGGCCTGCGCCGTGTCCTACGCGGCGAGGATGCTCGGGATCACCGTCTTCTACCACCGGGGCTTCGCGCACCGGGCCTTCAGCATGCCGAGGCCCGTGCAGCTGGCCGGGGCGCTCCTCGGCGCCGCCGCCGCCCAGCGGGGCCCCCTGTGGTGGGCGGCCACCCACAGGGTCCACCACCGGTTCACGGACCGCCCCGGCGACCCCCACTCCCCCGTGGTCGACGGCTTCTGGCACAGCCACGTGGGGTGGCTCTTCCGGCCGGCGCCGGGCACCCGGGCCGCCAGGGTGGCGGACCTCGAGCGCTACCCCGAGCTCCGGCTGGTGGACCGTGCCCACCACGTGGTCGTCCTCGCCGTGGCGGGGGCGAGCTTCGCCGCCGGAACGATGCTCGCCGCGCTGGACCCGGCCCTCCACACCTCGGGGCCGCAGCTGCTCGTGTGGGGCTTCTTCGTCTCCACGGTCTTCCTCTACCACGCCACCTTAT
>JAJZYI010000029.1 GCA_021798135.1 Actinomycetes bacterium
ACCGCCCAGATGCGCGTCGGCCGGCGCCTCGCCATCAAGCTGCTCAACGTCACCAAGTTCGTGCTGGGGCTCGGCGTCGACGCCGCCACCGCGGGCGGGCCCACCGAGCCGATCGACCTCGCCCTGCTGCAGCGGCTCGGCGGGCTGGTCGACGAGGCCACCGCCGCCTTCGAGGGGTTCGAGCACCACAGGGCTCTGGAGCGCACCGAGAGCTTCTTCTGGGCCTTCTGCGACGACTACATCGAGCTGGTCAAGTCCCGCGCCTACGAGGACGGGCCCGACGCCGCGTCGGCGCGAGCCACCCTCGCCGTGGCGCTCGGCGTGCTCCTGCGCCTGTTCGCCCCCTTCGTGCCGTTCGCCGCCGAGGAGGCCTGGTCGTGGTGGCACGACGCCACCGTCCACCGCCAGCCGTGGCCGGCGCGGGCCGAGCTTCCCGACACCACCGGCGCCGACCCGGCCGTCCTCGACGTGGCCGCCGAGGTCCTCGGCGCCGTGCGGAAGGAGAAGACGGCGGCGCAGCGCAGCATGCGCACCCCGGTCGAGCGCCTGGCGGTGACCGACCGGCCCGAGCGGATCGCCGCGCTCCGGGCGGCCCTCGGCGACCTCTGCCGCGCCGGCACCGTCGGCGAGGTCGACCTGCGCGAGGGCGACGAGCCTGTGGTCGAGGTCGCGCTCGGGCCCGCACCCGCCAAGGGCCCCGCACCGGCGCAGTAGGCGGCGCAGTAGGCGGCACGACCGGGGGCTGCCGGGCCCGGCTCGGCCCGGTCGAGCGGTGGCGTAACGTGGGCAGGTCGCGACAAGCCGCCGCCGGGCACCCGCCGCAGCGCGTGCCCGCGGCCGAGACAGCGGGAACGGACAGGCCCTGATGCACGCCCCCACCGACGACGAGAGCCGGACCGAGCACGACCGGGACGACCACCGTGCCGGGCACGACCGGGACGGGCACCCTGCCGGGCACGACCGGGACGGGCACGACCGGGACGGGCACGACCGGGACGACGACCGCTACGACCCGTTCCGGTTCGAGGAGGCCATCGGGCGCCGCTGGTACGAGGAGCGGACCTACACCACGCCGCTCGACGCCGGGGACCCGCCGCTCTACTACCTGACGATGTTCCCCTACCCCTCGGGCGACCTGCACATGGGGCACGCCGAGATCTTCTCCCTGCACGACGCGCTGGTCCGCCAGAAGCGCATGACCGGCGCCCGCGTCTTCAACCCGATCGGCTGGGACGCCTTCGGCCTGCCGGCGGAGAACGCGGCGCGCAAGCGCGGGGTCGACCCGCGCCAGTGGACCTACGCCAACATCGAGGAACAGGTCGGCTCCATCATCCGGCTCGGCTACTCGTTCGACTGGTCCGCCCGGCTCCACACCTGCGACCCCGGCTACTACCGCTGGACGCAGTGGGTGTTCCTCCAGCTGTTCCACAAGGGCCTGGTCGACCGCCGGCCGGGCCTCGTCAACTGGTGCCCGGGGTGCGAGACCGTGCTCGCCAACGAGCAGGTGGTGGAGGGCCGCTGCGAGCGCAGCGGGGACCCGGTGGTGCGTCGGCCCCTCACCCAGTGGTACTTCCGCATCACCGACTACGCCCAGGAGCTGCTCGACGACCTCGACAGCCTGGACTGGCCGTCGCGCGTGAAGGCCATGCAGCGCAACTGGATCGGGCGCTCCGAGGGGGCGACCGTGACGTTCGCCGTGGCGGGCTCGGACGAGACCTTCGAGATCTACACCACCCGGCCCGACACCATCTTCGGCGCCACCTACGTCGTCTTCGCCCCGGAGCACCCCCTCGCCACCGCCCGGATGGCGGGCAACCCCGAGTACGACGCCTTCCTGCTCGAGGTGTCGCAGCGCTCCGAGATCGAGCGGCTGACGACGATGGTCGGGCGGGCCGCCAAGCGCGGCGTGCGGCTGTCGTTCGACGTGGTGAACCCGGCCACCGGCGAGCAGATCCCGGCCTACGCGGCGGACTACGTCCTCACCGACTACGGCACCGGGGCGATCATGGCCGTGCCGTGCTCGGACCAGCGTGACCTCGACTTCGCCCGCCAGCACGGCCTGCCCGTCCGGATGATCGTGCAGCCGGTCGACGAGCGCGGCACGCCGCTCCCCCCGCTCGACCCCGGCACGCTGTCGGAGGCGTACACGGGCCCGGCCACCATGACCGGGTCGGGGCCCTACGACGGCCTGCCCACCAAGGAGGCGGCAGCCGCCATCGTGGCGGACCTGGCCGCCCGCGGCCTGGCCCGGACCACCGTCAGCTTCCGGCTGCGCGACTGGCTGGTGTCGCGCCAGCGGTCCTGGGGCGCGCCGATCCCGGTGGTCCACTGCCCCGGCTGCGGCACGGTGCCGGTGCCCGAGGACCAGCTCCCCGTGGCCCTCCCCGACGACCTCGACTTCAACGTGAGCGGCTCGCCGCTCGACCTGCACCCCACGTGGAAGCACGTGCCCTGCCCCTCGTGCGGCCAGGCGGCCACCCGCGACACCGACACCATGGACACCTTCGTCGACTCGTCGTGGTACTTCCTGCGCTTCCTGTCGCCCGGCGACGAGCAGCGCGCCTGGCCGCGAGAGCTGGCCGACGGGGTCCTGCCGATCCACCAGTACACCGGCGGCGTGGAGCACGCGGTGCTGCACCTGCTCTACGCCCGCTTCTTCGTGAAGGCGCTGCGCGACTGCGGCCTGCTGGCCGCCGGCGAGCCGTTCCGGGCCCTGCTCAACCAGGGCCAGGTGGTGCTCGACGGCGCGGCGATGAGCAAGTCCAAGGGCAACCTCGTCACCCCCGTGGAGGTGTACGGCACCTACGGCGCCGACACCCTGCGCGGCACCATGCTGTTCGCCTCACCGCCGGAGGACGACATCGACTGGGCCACGGTGTCGCCCTCGGGCATGCACAAGTGGCTGTCACGAGTGTGGCGCATCGCCATCGAGACCCGGGACGAGGGCCGGCCCGGTGCCGGCGGCAGCGGCCCCGCAGGCGCCGGATCGGCCGCAGGTACTGGCTCGGCCGCAGGCGCCGGATCGGCCGCAGGCGAGCTGCGCCGGTCCACGCACCGCACCATCCGGGACGTGACGGCCGACTACGACGACCGCAAGTACAACACCGTCATCGCCAAGCTGATGACCCTCACCAACGACGTGACCGAGGCCCGAAGGGCCGGGGCCGACGGCGAAGCGGTGTCCGAGGCGGTGGACACGCTGCTGCTGCTGCTGGCGCCGATCTGCCCGTTCATCACGGAGGAGCTGTGGACCCGGCGGGGACACGCCGGCTCGGTCCACGACCAGTCGTGGCCCTCGGCCGACGAGGCCCTGCTGACCAGCGCCGAGGTGGCCGTGGTGGTGCAGGTGGACGGCAAGGTGCGCGGCCGCCTGACCGTGCCGGCCGGCACCGCCGCCGACGAGCTCCAGGTGCTGGCGCGCGGGCTCGAGCCGGTCAGCCGGCTGCTGGCCGAGGCGGGCACGGTCCGGGTCGTGGTGGTGCCCGACCGGGTCGTCAACTTCGTGCGCGCCTGACACCGGCCGGGTCCCCGGGCCGCCCGTCCCGGGGCGCCGCGTCGCAGGGCCCGCGGGTGGCGGGCACCGGCCCCCGCCGACCGGGAGGGCTCGGCGCCCCGCCCATGACAGTGCGACCGGCCGAGGGTACAGTCGGCGGTACGGACACGCGTCACGCGTGTGGCAGAGGAGGTTCCGGATGACCGCTCCCGCCGTGCTGGACGACCAGGCGCTCCGTAGGTACCGAGCGTTGCTCGACGCCGAGGACGCAGCCTTCGACGAGCTCGAGCATGCGTGCGAGGAAGGTGACCGAAGCCACTTCGAGGCCGACTTCGACGCCTGGCAGCAGGCGCTCACGGCCAAGCTCGAGTTCCTCCGGCGCGCCGGCATCGACGTGGTGCAGCCCGCCCCGGCCTGAGCCCTCCGGCGCCGGCCGCCCACCTCCTCCCCCAGAACGCCGGCGCGAGGCGACCACCGGGGAGGCGGCCCCCGTGGGCGCCCGCCTGCCGCGGGCGCCCACCTGCCGCCGACCTCCGGTCAGCCGAGGAGCTCGGCGACGGCCTCCCGCTCGGACTGCAGCTCTGCGGTGGTGACGGCGATCTTCTCCTTGGCGAAGTCGCTGTGGGTGAGGCCCTCGACCACCTGCCAGTCGGTGCCGGTGGAGCGCACCGGGAAGCCGAAGATCAGGCCCTCGGGGGTGCCGTACTCCCCGTGCGACACGACCGACAGGGAGGCGCAGTCGCCGGCCGCCGTCGGCGTGACGATGCTGCGGACCGAGTCGACCACGGCGTTGGCCGCCGACGCCGCCGAGGACGCCCCCCGGGCCTCGATGATCTTGGCGCCGCGCTGCTGCACGGTGGTGATGAACTCGCCCTGCAGCCAGGCCTGGTCGCCGATGACCTCGGTCGCCGGCCGGCCGCCGATGGTGGCGTTCTCGAAGTCCGGGTACTGCGTGGACGAGTGGTTGCCCCAGATGGCGACGTTCGCCACGTCGGTCACCGGCACGCCGGCCCGCTTGGCGAGCTGGGTCGTCGCACGGTTCTGGTCGAGGCGGGTCATGGCGAACCAGCGGTCGTCCGGCACCTCGGGCGCGTGCGAGCGGGCGATCAGGCAGTTGGTGTTGCACGGGTTGCCCACGACGAACACCCGCACGTCGGAGGCGGCGTTGGCGGCGATCGCCTCGCCCTGGGGCCCGAAGATCCCGCCGTTCACCTTCAGCAGGTCGTTGCGCTCCATGCCGGCCTTGCGGGGCACCGAGCCGACCAGCAGCGCCCACGAGGTGCCGTCGAAGGCGACCTTCAGGTCCGACGTGGCCTCGATGCCGTGGACCAGCGGGAAGGCGCAGTCGTCGAGCTCCATGACGACGCCCTGCAGCGCCTGCATGGCCGGCTCGATCTCGAGCAGGCGGAGCACGATCGGCTGGTCCGGGCCGAGAAGCTGGCCCGACGCGATGCGGAACAGCAGGGAGTAGCCGATCTGACCGGCGGCGCCGGTCACCGTGACGTGGACGGGGGACGGGGAACTGGCCATGGCGCGAGGCTACCGGCGCCGGGCGGCAAGCGGCCAGACGGGAGGGACCCCCGGGCAGCGGCTCAGGCCGCGCACCGCCCGGAGGGACGCTGCCCGGCCGCCGCGGCCGCGCGTGCTGCGAACCGGCGTGCTGCGAACCGGCGTGCTGCGAACCGGCGTGCCGGGGACGGGCGTGCCGGGGACGGGCGTGCCGGGCCGCTCACCGCACGGCGGGCGTGCCGGCATCCGGGGCGCCGGCCGGGCCCAGGCCGAGCTCCGTGTAGATCTCACGGGTCGCGCTCGACCGGTTCATGGTGTAGAAGTGCAGGCCCGGGGCGCCGGCGTCGAGCAGCTGCCGGCACAGCTCGGTCGCGGCGGTCACGCCCTCGTGGCGGACCGCTTCGTCACCGCCGGCCCGCTCGGCGGCCTGCAGCCGCTCCACCAGCGCGTCGGGCACCGCCGCTCCCATCTCGGCCATGCGGGGAACGGAGCGCAGGGTCTCGAGCGGCATGATCCCCGGGAGCACCGGCTTGGTGCAGCCGAGGTCCGCCAGGTCGGCCACGAGGGAGCGGTACTCGTCGACGTGCCAGAAGAACTGGGTGACGGCGAAGTCGGCCAGCGCCAGCTTCTCGGCCAGGTAGCGCCGGTCGCTGGCCAGGTCCGGGCTGTCGGGGTGGCCGGCGGGGTGGGCGGCCACCCCGATGGAGAAGCCGCCGATGGCCCGGGCCAGCTGCACGAGCTCGACGGCGTGCCGCAGCTCCCCGGGACCGGCGGACGGGTCCGCGGGCGGGTCGCCACCCAGCGCCATGAGGTTGTCGACCCCTGCCCTGCGGTAGGCGACCAGGATCTCGGCCAGCTCCAGGCGGCTGTGGGCCACGCAGACCAGGTGGGCCATCGGCACCAGCGACGTGGTGCGCAGCATGCCGACGACCAGGTCGTGCGTGCGCTGCCGCGACTCGGCACCACCGCGGTACGTGACCGAGACGAACGAGGGCGACAGGGGCTCGAGCTCGCGCAGGGTCCGCACCAGCGTGGCCTGCTCGGCGTCGGTCTTCGGCGGGAAGAACTCGAACGAGAAGGTCGGCCCCTTGGCGAGCAGGTCCGCGATCCTGGTCATGGTGCGAAGCAGCGTAGCCCCGGGCACCCGGCGTGCCCGGCGGCGGTCAGACGACCGGCGGCCCGACGGGCGCCGCCGTCGCCGCCGGCGCCCAGGCCTCGGCGAGCACGTGCGCCGGCACACCGCTCTCGTCCACCACGATGGTGGACGCGATCTCGTCCCACACCTGCCGCCGGCCCCGGTCCCACAGCAGCATGGTGTCGAGCAGCAGCACGCCGGCGGCGAACGACGCCGCCGTGACGGCCCCCACCACGACCATCTTGACCACCAGCTCGCGCACGAACATCCTCAGCCAGCGGGCCGGGCGGCTGGTGGCGCCGTGCAGCACCCTGAGCTTCATGATGCGCATGGCCGGCGTCTGGCCGCTCTTCCACGTCACGAGCGACCACACGAACCACCCGATCCCGAGGGTGCCGAGGCAGAGGGCGATGTCGAGGAGGTACTGCCCGAGCCTGCGACCGGGATCGCCGAGCACCACGCCCATGGGGGCCCCGGCCACCTGCCGGCAGCCGTCGCACACCAGCGTCACGGGATCCACCTGCCGGCCGCAGCGCGGGCAGGTCCCGTCGGCGAAGCTCACCGGGTCGGCGGGCCAGGGCGGCGCGACCGCGGTGCCGACCACCGGCCAGGGACCTGCCGTCGGCCCCGGGCTGCCTGGTCCGGCCATCGGCCCGGCGGGCCAGGGACCTGCCGTCGGCCCCGGGCTGCCTGGTCCGGCCATCGGCCCGGCGGGCCAGGGACCTGCCGTCGGCCCCGGGCGCCACGACCCGGCTCCCGGAACGGCCGGCCAGGTGCCTGCCGGCCAGGAACCGCCTGAGGAGGTGCTGGCAGGCGTGGGAGCGAGCCCCTGGTGGGACCACGGCTCAGCATCCCCTGCGGAGGTCGCGCCGGACCACGGGCTCGACCCGTCGGGCCAGCCCGGTGGCAGCCATCCCGGCACGGCCGTGCGAGGCCCCGCCCACGGGGGCGAGTGCCACGGGCCACCGTGCCCCTCCCAGCCCGGGACGGTCCCGCAGGCACCGGTCGGACCCGGCGCGACGCCGCCGGGCACCGGAGCGCGCGGCTCGGCCTCGGCGAACCTCGGAGGCGGCGGGAGGGGGGCAGTCGCCGGAGCCGGTGCCGGTGCCGGTGACGCCGGGCCTGCGCCGGCACCCGGACCGGGCGCCGACCTCGCGGCGGGCGTGGCACCCGCCTCGGCCACGCCGCACGCGTCGCCGGACGGCACACCTCCTGTGTCCGACATCTCCGCCACGATGCCCCCTTCCCTGCGGTGGCACACGCTGGAACCGGCTCGGTGCGGCCCGTGCGGGCCGTCGTGACGGACCGTCCCCGGCGCGCCGTCGCCTGCTCCCAGGCTACCGGCGCCGGCGCGCGTCTGCCGGGCGGGGGATGCTGTCGGGGCCTCGGGCACCGGGGCCCGCGGACCAGCGATCAGGCGGGCCAGCGGTCAGGCGGACCGCTCGGCGGCCAGGGCCGTGTTGCGCAGCAGCATCGCCCTGGTCATGGGGCCGACGCCACCGATGCGGGGGGTGATCCATCCGGCCACCTCGGCGACGGCCTCGTCGACGTCCGACAGCAGCTTGCGGCCGGCGAACGACGTGCCGGCGCCGACCACCGCCGCTCCAGGCTTCACCATGCCGGGGGTGACGAGCCCGGCGCGGCCCGCCGCGGCGACCACGATGTCGGCCCGCCGCACGTGCTCGGCCAGGTCGGGCACGCCCGTGTGGACCACGGTGACCGCGGCGTTGCAGCCCGGCCGCTTCATGGCCAGGAGCAGGCTCAGCGGCCGCCCGATGGTGAGGCCCCGGCCGATGATGACGACATGGCGGCCCTCGACGGCCACGTCGTGGGCGTGCAGGAGCTCCACGATGCCGGCGGGGGTGCACGGCAGCGGTCCCGGGTGCCCCATGACGAGGCGGCCCAGGTTGATCGGGTGGAGGCCGTCGGCGTCCTTGGCCGGGTCGATGGCGAGCAGCGCCGCCTCCTCGTCGAGCCCGTCGGGCAGCGGGAGCTGCAGCAGGATCGCGTGCACGGCCGGGTCCGCGTTGTGGCGGGCGATGATGTCGAGCAGCTCGGCCTGGGTCACGTTGGCCGGCGGGTGCTCGTCGACCGTGGCGATGCCGACGCTGGCACAGTCCTGCTGCTTCATGGCCACGTAGCGGGCGCTCGACGGGTCGTCGCCGACCAGGATGGTGCCGAGGCCGACCTGCACGCCCTCGTGGCGCAGGCGGGCGACGCGGTCCGCCGTCTCCGCCCTCACGCGGGCGGCCACGGCCTCGCCGTCGAGGATGCGGGCGGCCATCAGTGGAGGAAGTGGCGCTCGCCGGTGAAGACCATGGCGATGCCCCGCTCGTCGGCCGCCGCGATCACGGCGTCGTCGCGCACCGAGCCGCCGGGCTGCACCACGACAGCCACGCCGGCGTCGGCCGCCGCCTCGACCCCGTCGGGGAACGGGTAGAAGGCATCGCTGGCGCACGCGCCGCCCGCCGCCCGGCCGGCCGCCTTCTTCGCCGCGATCTCGCCGGCCTCCACCCGGTTCTGCTGCCCGGCGCCGATGCCCACCGCCTGCAGGCCGCGCACGAGGACGATGGCGTTGGACTTGACGTGGCCGCACACCCGCCACGCCAGCTCGGCGTCGCGCCACTGCGCCTCGGTCGGCACCGCCTTGGTGACGACCCGCCACTGGTCCCGGCCGGCGTCGAAGCGGTGGGCGTCCTGCACCAGGAAGCCGCCGCCGATCTGGCGGAGGTGGCGACGCTCGGGCTGCGGCGGCGGCGCCTGGAGGACCCGGGTGTTCTTCCGCCGGGCCCGCAGCGCGTCGACCACGCCGTCGGCGTAGCCGGGGGCGATCACCACGTCGGCCTGGGCGGCGGCGACCATGCGCTGGGCCGTGGCGGCGTCGACCGGCTCGGACAGCGCCACGATGCCGCCGAAGGCGGAGCGCTCGTCGCACTCGTAGGCGCGCTGGTAGGCGGTGGCCAGGTCGTCGGCCAGCGCGACCCCGCAGGGGTTGGCGTGCTTCACGATCACCGCCGCCGGCCCGCCCGACCAGGTGGCGAGATCGTGGACCATCGTCCACGCCGCGTCGGCGTCGTACAGGTTGAGGTACGACAGGGCCATCCCCGCGTGCTGGACGACGTCGTCCCACCAGCCGTGCGTGCCGGCCACTCGGTAGCGGGCCGCGCGCTGGTGCGGGTTCTCGCCGTAGCGGAGCTCGTCGCCGACCCGCTCGAGCGCCACGTCGATCCGGGGTGGCAGCAGGTCGTCCGCGGCAGCGCCGGCCGCCGGCACTGCGCCCGCAGCCGGCACTGCGCCGGCCGTCGTCGCCGCTCCGGCCGCGTCCCGGGGCTCGGCGGCATCCTGGGCTCCCCGGCCGCCGGCGGCACCGGCCAGCCACTCGACGATGGCGGCGTCGTACGCGCTCGTCCGCTCGAAGGCCTTGGTGGCGAGCCGCCGGCGGGTGGCAGCCGACAGCGAGCCGTCGCGACGCAGCTCCTGCAGCACGACCTGGTAGTCCGCCGGGTCGACGACGACGCCGACGTGCGCATGGTTCTTCGCGGCGGCCCGCACCATGGTGGGCCCCCCGATGTCGATCAGCTCCACGGACGGGTCGGAGGCGAAGGGGTAGAGGTTGACCACCACCAGGTCGATCGGCTCGATGCCGTGGCGCTCCAGGTCGGCGCGGTGCTCGGGCACGTCCCGGTCGGCGAGGATGCCGCCGTGGATCTTGGGGTGCAGCGTGACCACCCGGTGGCCGAGCATCTCCGGCGACCCGGTGACCTCCTCCACCGAGACGACGGGCAGGCCGGCGTCGGCCAGCGCTCGGGCCGTACCGCCGGACGACACCAGGTCCCAGCCCAGCTCGTGCAGCCCGCGGGCCAGGTCGACGATGCCGTCCTTGTCGTACACCGAGAGCAGCGCCCTCACGTGACCTCCTGATGGGTTGTCGGTCGTGCTGGCGCCGGGCTCGCGCCGACGCCGAGGCGGTTCGCCACCAGGGGCTGGTCCGCCGTGCCCACCAGCGACGGCAGGTCACCGGGCTCCTGGCCGGCGGCGAGCGCCCGGAGCACGCGCCGCACCGTGGCCGGGTAGAGCCACCGCTCCACGGACTTGATGCGCTCGTGCAGCGTGGCCGCGGTGTCACCCGGTAGCACGGGCACCTCCTGCTGCGCCAGGATCGGCCCGCGGTCCACCTGGAGCTCGGCGAGGTGGACGGTGCAGCCGGTCACCGCCACGCCGGCGGCGAGAGCCTCCTCCACCGCGTGCCACCCCGGGAAGGCCGGCAGCAGCGACGGGTGCGTGTTGAGGATGCGGTCCGGGAAGGCCTCGTGCGCGGCGGCGTCCAGGACGGTCCCGAACCCTGCCATGACGACCAGGTCGACGCCGTGGTCGACGAGTGCGGCGACCAGCGCCCGCGTGTACGCCGCCCGGTCGAACGACGGGCCGAAGCCGCCGAAGTGGCGCCGGTCGACGAGGACGGTGGCCACCGCGGCGGCGGCAGCCAGGTCCAGGCCCCGGCAGGGCCGGTCTGCGACCACGACGGCGACGGGCAGGCCCTCGGCAAGCATCTGCTCGGCGATCGTTCCGGTACCGGACACGAGCAGGCCAAGGCGCACGGTCGCAGGGTACCAGCGCAGCCGGCGGCCCCGTGCCTGCAGGCGGCGCTGCCGCGGCCCGTACCTGCACGCCGTCCTGACGCGGCCTGGCTGCCGTTGCGGACGCGTCCTACCTGGCCCGCGGTGGCCGGCCACCGCGCGACGGCGGCAGCCGGCCGCCGCGTGCTGCGGTACATGCCGACACTCCGACGCACCGCCGAGCGCCGACCTTGCCGACATCAGTGCCCGTGCACAGATACCGGTTCCCTTATCCGGTAGCGGCACAGGATCGGCTGAAGTTCCCCTGATGACGACCGGACTCCCTGGTCATATTGATGCCATGCCGGGGGGCAGCCGTCCACCGTTCTGAGGAAAAGACTGATTTCCACCAGGTAGCAGGCCTACCGCCCAGGTAGCAGGCCTACCGCCCAGGTAGCAGGCCTACCGCCCAGGGAAGATGGCGCCGGCGGCCGCGCGAGCCGGCCACCGGTGGGCCAGGCGCTGCCCGCCTACCCTGGCCGCCGGTGCCGCCCTGCTGCTGCCGCCCGAGCAGCGGTGCCCGGGCGGCAGCAGCAGGCGGCGAGATGGCGTCACCCGAGGTCGCGGACGACGCCTGCCATCTTCTCCCCAGCCTCGGTGGGGTTCTGGGCGACGATGACACCCGCCGCCGCCAGCACCTCCATCTTGGCCTTGGCGGTGCCGTGGGTCCCCGAGATGATGGCGCCGGCGTGGCCCATCTTGCGCCCGGGCGGCGCGGTCACGCCCGCGATGTACGCCACCACGGGCTTGGTCATGTGGTCCTTGATGTACTCGGCCGCCTGCTCCTCGGCGGAGCCGCCGATCTCGCCGATCAAGAGGACGGCCCTGGTCTCAGGGTCGGCCTGGAAGGCCTGCAGGACGTCGGTGAAGCTGGTGCCCGGCACGGGGTCGCCGCCGATCCCGACGCCGGTGGTCTGCCCGATGCCCTTCTGCGTGAGCTCGTACAGGGCCTGGTAGAAGACCGTCCCCGAGCGGCTGACCAGCCCGACGGGACCGCCGGGGAGGGCGATGTCGCCCGAGGTGATGCCGATGTTGCACTTGCCGGCCGAGATGATGCCGGGGCAGTTCGGGCCGAGGAGCCGGGTGCCGGGGAAGTCCCGGACGAGCCGGTTGTAGGCGCGGGCCTCGTCGTGGGCCGGGATGCCCTCGGTGATGCACACCACGAACGGCACGCCGGCCTCGGCGGCCTCGACGATGGCGTCGGCGGCGAACCGCGGCGGCACCGAGATGAAGGACGCGTTGGCGCCGGTCTCGGCCACGGCCTCCTTGACGTTGGCGAACACCGGGATGCCCTCGATGGTCTCGCCCCCGCGCTTGGGGTTGGTGCCCGCGACCACCTGCGTGCCGTAGGCCCGGTTGCGCAGGCCGTGGTAGAGGCCCTGGCTGCTCGGGCTGATGCCCTGGATGACGACCTTGGTGGTCTCGTCGACGAAGACGCTCATCGGTTCGCTCCCTTGGCCAGCTCGGACGCCCGGCGGGCCGCCTCGATCATGGTCGGCACGGACTCGAGCTTGTCCGAGCCGTGCTCGGCGAGGATCCGCCGGCCCTCCTCGGCGTTGGTGCCGTCCAGACGGATGACGATGGGCGAGGCGATGTCGACGCGCCCGAGCGCCTCGACGATGCCGTTGGCGACCTCCTCGCCCCGGGTGATCCCGCCGAAGATGTTGATGAAGATGGACCGGACGTTCTCGTCGCTGTTGATCACCTCGAGCGCGTTGGCCATCTGAGCGGCGTTGGCGCCACCGCCGATGTCGAGGAAGTTGGCCGGCTTGCCGCCGACCTGCTCCACGACGTCACAGGTGCTCATGGCCAGGCCGGCGCCGTTGGCGATGATCCCCACGAAGCCGTCCAGGCCGACGTACTGCAGGCCCTTCTCCTTGGCCATGCGCTCGCGGGGGTCGGTGGTCTCCGTCGCCGCGAACTCCTCCCACTCCGGGTGGCGGAACGAGGCGTTGTCGTCGAGGGTGACCTTGGCGTCGAGCGCGTGGACCCTCCCGTCGGTGGTGAGGATCAGCGGGTTGATCTCCGCCAGGTCGCAGTCGCCCTGCTCGTAGCAGGTGTACAGCTTGACCAGCAGCTCCGCGGCCTGGGCGCGGGCCTCGGCGTGCAGGCCGGCCTCCGCCACCAGCGCCTCCGCCACCTCGGCCGACAGGCCCTCGGTGGGGTCGACGTGGCGGCGGGCGATGGCTCCGGGATCGGTGGCCGCGACCTCCTCGATGTCGACGCCGCCCTTGGCAGACACCATGCACAGGTGCTTCTTCGCGCTGCGGTCGAGGGTGAAGCTGGCGTAGTACTCGTGGGCGATGTCCGAAGAGCGTTCGATCCACACGCGGTTGACGGTGTGGCCCTTGATGTCCATGCCCAGGATGGCGGTCGCGTGCGTGCGGACCTCGTCGGCGTCACCCGCCAGCTTGATCCCGCCCGCCTTGCCACGGCCGCCCACCTTGACCTGGGCCTTGACGACGACCGGGTAGCCGATGCGCTCGGCGGCGGCCACCGCCTCGTCCACCGTGTCGGCGGGCTCGCCCGGCGACGTCGGGATGCCGTATCGGGCGAAGTACTGCTTGCCCTGGTACTCGTAGAGATCCACCGGTCGGGTTTCCTCCTCGGTCGTGGGTTCGGTGGGTGCACCCGGGCACGGCCCGCACCCCGTCGCCGGACCACGGACCCCCGGTGCCGGGGGTCAGCCGCCCGGAGCGAGCTCCTCCTCGCGCCGGTCGAGCGTGTCGGCCAGCCACGTCTCGATGTCGGGCAGGTGCGCCCCTGGCGTGAACACCTCGGCGACACCCCGCGCCTTCAGCAGCGGGATGTCGGCCTCGGGGATGATGCCCCCCACGACCACCACCACGTCCCCAAGGCCCTCGGCCCGCAGGCCGTCCACCACTCGAGGCACGAGGGTGAGGTGCGCCCCGGACAGGAGCGACATGCCGACAGCGTCGGCGTCCTCCTCGACGGCGGCGCGGACGATCTGCTCTGGCGTCTGGTGCAGCCCGGTGTAGATGACCTCGAACCCCGCATCCCGCAGTGCCCTGGCGATCACCTTGGCACCGCGGTCGTGGCCGTCGAGGCCGGGCTTGGCAACCACCACCCGGTAGGGACGCTTCATCGGGAGCCGAGTGTAGGCAGGTCGGGCGGGTACTGCGCCAGACGGCGGCACGATGCGACGCCGTCTGGCGCTTGACGGCCAGGATCGAGGGGTCCCCGTCGGGAAGGCACAGCCGCCGGCAGCGGGACGGCAGGGCCTTCAGCCGGGCTCGGGCGGGGGTCGTTGGTTCCGCTGACGGTTGTGGTAGCCGCAGAGCAGGCGGCCGTTGTCCTGGGTGGTGGGTCCGCCGAGCGCCCACGGGACGATGTGGTCGACCTGGCAGGTGGTCGCCGGCTGGTCGCAGAAGGGATGTGCGCACGTGCGGTCGCGCAGCTCGATGGCTCGGCGCGTGGCTCCGGTGAAGAACCGGCTGGCCGCCCCGACCTCCACCCGCCGGCCTGGGCGCAGCACCGCTCGCTCGACGTCGGCCTGCGTCAACCACGGGACGAGCGCACCCGGTGCGAGGACCGTCCCGTCGGCGAGCTCGCAGATCCGGCCGTGCAGGGTCTCGAAGTCGACCAGCACCGAGAACAGCGGCCCGGGCCGCCGAGCGCCCTCGAGCACGGCACGGCTGCGCGTGGCCATCTCCACGAGGGCGTCCGCTCGCCGCTGGGCGGTGGTCCGACGGAGGTCGCCACCGCCGGGTGCGCCGCAGCGGAGCCTGTTGCGGGCCTCGGCGAGATCGTCCTCGAACATGCGCCGCTCGATCCTGTCGAGCTCGCCGCCCACGATCGCGCCCGATATCGGGTCGAGCGTCATCTGCCCGATCCAGACACCGTCGAACGTCTGGTGGAGCGACACCGCCCGCCGGCTGCGACGCCGCAGGTCCCCTTCCTCGCAGCCATCGGGGTCCGCGTGCTGGCTCCAGTACGCGCAAGAGCGACGGAACCCGGGGTACGACAGGGAGCCGGCGTGCTCGACGAGCAGGGCCTCGTCGCGAGCGAGCGATCCCGCCGTCCGGTCGTTGCACAGCTCCGCCAGCGCTTCGACGTGGCGCGCTCCGATGGCGCCCGCGAGCCAGGCGCCCGCCGCCACGGGGAGGACGTCCGCCGCCCGGCCGAGCCGCAGTGCCCTGCGAACATCCCCCGCCGGCAGCCGGCACCGGGTGGCGATCCACGCCGTCGCCGAGCGAGCGCCGTCGGTTCCCCACGCCCCCGACCGGTCGAACGAGGCCGCGGCGGTCGCCACCACCGCCGCCAGGCGCTGCGCCTGCCGGACCAACGCCACCACGGTGGCACCGTCAGCCACCACGGCCGGCGCCGCCGCTGCCAGCCGGTCGACGGCGGTGGCCAGGTCGGCGGCGGCGGCAGCGAACCTTGACCCGTCCACGGGCTCGTCGAAGGCGCCGACCGCCACGTCCACGGGCTCGTCGACGAGCCCCGGCTTCCGGACCACGAGCACGCTCACGCCACCATCGGAGCCGAAGGGTGTGACATCCGCACACCACCCGACCGGCCGAGCGACCCGCCCCACCAGGGCCCACACACCACCCGACCGGCCGAGCGACCCGCCGACGGCGGGGCCGTCCGGCAGAGCCCGAACGGGTGGTAGCGTCGCGTCTCGGATCGCCATGGCTCGTGCCCTCTCCGCCCAGGGCCGCCCGGTCGCCGACCTCCTCGGAGAGCACCGGCCGTCCGCCCGTGCGCCCACTCGCCCGGTCAGGGCCGTCGTCCTGGCCGCCCGGCCACGCCAGTGGATCAAGAACCTCCTGGTCGTCGCCGCCCCGGGCGCGGCCGGCGTGCTCGGCCACGGCACGGAGCTGGGCCGGACGGCCACCGCCTTCGCCCTGTTCTGCCTGGTCGCGTCGGGCACCTACCTCCTCAACGACGCCCTGGACGTGCGGGCCGACCGCGACCACCCCACCAAGCGGCTGCGCCCCGTGGCCTCGGGCGCGGTGCCGGCGGGCGCGGCGGTGGCCCTGGGCACCGGCACGGCCGCCGCCGCGACGGCCCTCGCCTACCTCTTCCTCGGCTGGAAGTTCGGCACCGTCGTGGCCGTCTACCTGGCCATCACGACGGCGTACTCGCTGCGCCTGAAGCACGAGCCGGTCATCGAGCTGGCCTGCATCTCGTCCGGCTTCATCCTGCGCGCCATCGGCGGGGGCGTCGCCACCGGCGTCGCCCTGTCGGACTGGTTCCTCATCGTGACGTCGTTCGGCGCCCTGTTCGTCGTGGCGGGCAAGCGCAGCGCGGAGCAGACGGCGCTCGGCGACGACCGGGCACGCCATCGGCGGACGCTCGGCATCTACCCGCCCCCGTTCCTCCGCTCGGTGCGGCTGCTGGCCGCTGCCGTGACCGTCACGGCGTACTGCCTGTGGGCCTTCCAGCGCGCCGCGGTGCTCAGCCGTGGCCACCACCCCATCTGGTTCGAGCTGTCGATCACGCCGTTCGTGCTCGCAGTGCTGCACCTGGAGCTGCGCTTCGAGTCGGGGCACGGTGCAGCGCCCGAGGACCTGGCCCTGAAGGACCGCTCGCTGCAGGTCCTCGCGCTGCTGGGGCTGGCCCTGTTCACCCTGGGCGTCTACTGGTGAGCGGCCGGCCGGGCCCGGCACCTGCACCGGCGCCGGTGCAGGTGCTCACGGGCTGGGGCCGGAGCGCGCCCAGCGCCGCAGAGGTGCGCCGGCCCGCCGACGCCGCCGGAGTCCAGGCCGCCCTGGACGAGGCCAGCGACCGGGGGCTCCGGGTCCTCCCCCGGGGCCTGGGCCGCTCGTACGGCGACGCTGCCCAGTGCGCCGGCGGCCTGGTCGTGGACATGACGGGCCTCGACCGGATCCACCAGGTGGACCCGGGAGCCGGCACCGTCCGATGCGACGCCGGCGTCTCCCTGGACACCCTCCTGCGCGTCCTGGTGCCACGTGGCTTCTTCGTCCCGGTCACGCCAGGGACCCGCCACGTGACGGTGGGTGGTGCCCTGGCGGCCGACGTCCACGGCAAGAACCACCACCGCGACGGGTCGTTCGCCTCCCACGTCACGTCGGTGCGCCTCGCCACGCCGACCGGCACGGTCGACGTGGGGCCCGGAGCGGACCCGGAGCTGTTCTGGGCGACGGCGGGCGGGATGGGCCTCACTGGGATCGCCACGGAGGCGACCGTCCGCCTGCTCGCGGCCCCGAGCGCGTTCGTCCTGGTGGACACCGAGCGGTGCGGGGATCTCGACGACCTGATGAGCCGCATGTCGGCAGGTGACGACGCCTACCGCTACTCGGTGGCCTGGATCGACTGCCTGGCCCGGGGCCGTCACCTGGGCCGCGGCGTCCTCACCCGAGGCGACCACGTCACGCCGGATGACCTGCCGGCCAACCTCCGCCGCGACGCACGGGCGTTCGCCCCCCGCACCCGCCTGGAGATCCCGGTGACGGCGCCGCCGCGGCTGCTGAACCCCATGGCCATCGCCGCCTTCAACGAGGGGTGGTTCCGCGCCGCGCCGAAGCGGCGCTCGGCGCACCCCGAGCACCTCGCGACCTTCTTCCACCCGCTCGACGGCGTCGGCGGCTGGAACCGCCTGTACGGGCCGACGGGCTTCACCCAGTACCAGCTGGCGGTGCCCTTCGGAGCGGAGGACTGCGTGCGCGAGGTCGTGACGCGCTTCCAGCGCCACCGCGTCGCGTCGTTCCTCGGCGTGCTCAAGCGGTTCGGCCCGGGCGATCCCGGGCCGATGTCGTTCCCGGCGCCCGGGTGGACGCTCGCCCTCGACCTGCCGCTCGGCCCGCCGCGCCTCGCAGCGCTCCTCGACGAGCTCGACGAGCTCGTCGCCGACGCCGGCGGGCGCGTCTACCTGGCCAAGGACGGGCGCCTGCGGCCGGAGCTGCTCGACGCCATGTACCCGGAGATGCAGCGGTGGCAGGCGGTGCGCCGCCGGGTCGACCCCGACGGCGTCCTGGCGTCGGATCTCGCCCGCCGGCTCGGCCTCGTCGCGCCCGCGACGCAGCTGCCCGGCGTCGTCGCACCGGCGGCCACAGGTCCCGGTGCCCACGCCGACGCCGAGGCCCGCAGCCGGGTCGGCACCCCCCGCACGGCACCAGCCGGCGCGCCGACATCGCGCTGGCCCGGCACGGCACCACGGGCCAACGCGCCGCGAACGAGGAGGACGGAGACGTGATCGACGCAACG
>JAJZYI010000354.1 GCA_021798135.1 Actinomycetes bacterium
GCGCCGACCTCTTCACGGCGGGGGCGAACAACTCGCAGCTGGCGATCGTGACGGACTCGCTGCCCGGCGGCAGCGTCGGCGGCGGCTACTGGGGCTGGGTCCAGGCGACCGGCGGGACCACGCCCTACACCTGGTCGGTGGTGCAGGGCTCCCTGCCGCCCGGGCTGAGCCTCGGCGCCACGTACGGCAACTTCTCGGGCACCATCGGGCAGGCCGGCACCTACCTCTTCACGGTGCAGGTGGAGGACAGCTCGAACCCGGCCCTGACGGCGACCGAGCCCCTGTCGATCACGGTCCCGGCCCAGGCGGTGTACCAATCGGGCTCGACGGTGGCGGGCTCCAGCAACGCGGCGAGCACGGCGCCCGGCGGCAGCGCCACCGCCGGCGGCGCCGGCACGCCGACCCAGGACGTGACCGCCCAAGCCCAGGACGGCACGGGCGAGGTCGCGGTCACCGACTACAACGGCGACCCCGGCGGCGGCGTGTCGTTCCAGAGCACCGGCCAGTACTTCGACGTCGCGGTGTCCAAGGGCAGCACGTTCCAGAGCGTGACGATCCGCAAGTGCGGCCTCAGCGCCGGCGACAAGGTCTACTGGTCGCCCGACGGCACCAGCTGGCTGCTGGTGAACCCGCAAAGCGGCGTGGACACAAGCGGCTGTGTGACGCTCGGCCCGCTCACGAACCATACGTCCCCCACCGTGTCCCAGCTGAACGGCACGCCGTTCGCCGTAGCGGCCACGCCGTCGCCCCTGGCCCAGGGCGACAGGCTGACCTTCTCGCCGCTGCCCCTGGCCGCGGACGGATCGCTCGCCCCCGGCGACACCGTCACCGGAGCGGTGTACGCTCGCACCGCCGCAGGAAGCCCGGCGGCCAACGCCACGGTCTACCTCTCGCTGCTGTCGGGCAACGCCGGCTCCGCCACCGCCGAGGGCACCCCGCTCACATCGACCCCGGCAGCCTTCACGACGGACGCCGACGGCCGGGTGGCCGTCACCTACACCGCGGGCCTCGCCGTCACCCGCACCGACACGATCGTCGCCGGAAGCGACGCAAGTGCGACCCCGGCCATCAGCGCGACGGACACGTACGCGTACGCGACACCGGTCAACCCGCCCGCCGCCGTGAGCGTGCAGGTGTCGCCCGCCCAGGCGGCGCCGGGCGCAACGGTCACGCTCTCCGGCGTCGTCCAAGACAGCGGCGGTAGCCCTGTGCCGAACGCGGTGGTGGACCTGACGGCCTCCGCCGGCACCCTGAGCGCCCTGTCGGTGCCCACCGCGGGCGACGGCAGCTACAGCGCGACCCTCACCATGCCGGCCGCCGGTGGCGCGACCGTGGGCGCGTCGGTGGAGGGGACCTCGTCACCCGTCACAGCCATCGCCATCGCCGATCCGACCGGCGTCAGCGTCACGGGCAGCGCCAGCGGGTCCGCCAATGACGGCACCGCCAGCGCAGGCGGCTCGGGCGCCACCGCCGATACCACGGCGCAGGCGAGCGGCGGCTCCGGAACCGTGACCGTCTCCGAGTACAGCGGCGATCCTGGCGGCACCCCGGCCTTCACGGCCACAGGCACGTACTTCGACGTCGACCTCTCGCCGGGAAGCACGTTCACCGCCGTGGCGATCCGCCAGTGCGGCGTGACTGCCGCGGGCGAGCAGATCTACTGGTGGAACGGCTTCGCCTGGGCCGTGGCGTCGGACCAGTCCCTGTCCGGCGGCTGCCTCACGGCCACGGTGACCGTCGCCACGCAGCCGAGCCTGGCGGAGCTGACCGGTACGCCGTTCGCCGTGGGCGCGGCGGCGGCCTCCGCGTCGGCCGGCGGAGTCGGCGGGGCACCGCTACCCGTGGCGAGCGGGGGCACCACGATCGGCGGGGCACCGCTACCCGTGGTGAGCGGCGTCCAGCCGGCAACGGGCCCACCCTCCGGCGGCACGCCGATCACGATCCGCGGGTCATACTTCACCGGCGCCACGGCGGTGAGCTTTGGCGGTTCACCCGCCACGAGCTTCACCGTCCAGTCGGACACCTTGATCGCCGCCCTCTCGCCCGCGGGGACCGGGACGGTGGACGTGACGGTGACGACGCCCCACGGCGCCAGCGCGACGGTCAGCGGCGACCGGTTCACGTACGCCGTGCCGGCCGCCCAGCCGACGAAGCCCAGAGCTCGGGTGGCGCCGAGCTTCTCCGACGTGCGCGCCTCGTACTGGGCGGCCGGCGACATCTCCCTCCTGGCCCAGCAGGGCATCGTCGACGGCTTCCCGGACGGCACCTTCCGGCCCGATGAGGCGGTGACGCGCGCGCAGTTCGTCAAGATGCTGGTTCTGACACTGGGACTGACACCGCGTGCGGGCGGCACGACGTTCACGGACGTGGCGCCGTCCGACTGGTTCGCGCCTTATGTGGCCGCCGCCGTCCGGGCGCACCTGGTCGGAGGGATCTCCCCGACGACCTTCGCACCCGACGGGACGCTGACCCGTGAGGAGATGGCGGTGCTGCTGGCGAGAGCCTTGAAGCTGACGACCAGCGCCGCTGTGACCTTCACCGACAGCGGCCGCATCGATTCGTGGGCGGCGGCCGGGGTGGATGAGGCTGCGGCGGCGGGCTACGTCGTCGGCTTCCCGGACGGCAGCTTCCAGCCGCTGGGGCCGACGACGCGGGCGCAGGCCGCCAAGGTGCTGGCGATGGTGCTGCGGAAGTCGGCACCGTAGCCGCAGCGCGGACGCCCAGGCGACGACCGTCGCACGTGCGGGGGCCCTGCCTTTTGGCGGGGCCTTCGCCCCTCTTGCCCGTGGGTACGGGCAAGGCCTGGACGGAGCACCGGCGGCCGACTGCGACGGTGCCAGGGTGTGCGCAAGGCCTGCCCGCCGCGGGGAACGTCAGCGGGCGCAGTGAGGGTGTTCGCCGCTGCGCGGCGCGCTCGCCCTGGGCGGCAACCCGCCCGCCGTTCGCCTGGCCGAAGAGCCGCGTACGGCGCTTGCTGCCCCAGGGCACCGCGAGGCCGGCTCGCCGGCACTGCGGTGAGCCGCTACCTCTAGATCGTCCTGACCGTTACGCCCAGATATTTGGCGGTTTGCCCAGTTGAAAGCAGCGTTTCCGTATTCATGCTTCCATTAAAGCACATC
>JAJZYI010000355.1 GCA_021798135.1 Actinomycetes bacterium
CCGATACCCACCGGTCGGCCGGAGCGGCCTCGGCTCGCAGCCTGGCCGCCACGCCGCCGGCCAGGTGGGTGTGGGCGGCCGTCTGGCCCCGGAACGGGCCGATGGTGGCGGCGGCGGTCACGCGCGCCGCGCACTCGTCGGCGGCGACCACCGCGGCGAGCAGGTCGCGGCCGTCCAGGCCGAGCGGGCGGGCGTAGGCGAGCGGGACGGCGACCGCCGAGTGCGACACGTGGCCGGCGTAGACGGTGTCGTCGAAGTCGAGGGCCATGGTGAGCGCGGCCAGCGCGCAGGCGGCCTGCTTGGGGTCGGGTGCCGACGCCGGGTCGCCGAGGGCCTGCACGATCGCCGGGCCGAGCGGGTGGCTGCGGGTGGCCCGCGCCGCGCCGAGCTGGGAGAGCACCTGGCTCTTGGCGTAGGCGACGACGCGCGGCGGCACGTCGTCGAAGGCCAGGCCGGCGGCCCACGCCGCCAGGCGCTCGGTGAGCGTCACGCGTCGAGCGTACGCTCCGGCCGGCGCCTGGGGCGGCCATGGCCGCCACCGGCGGTCGTCTCGGGGATCGCCTCGGGGGTCGCGAGGGGCAGCCGAGCGGGAGCGCCGGTGCGGGGCTGTCCGGGACCAACGGCCCTGCCCGAGACGGCCGGGCTGGTCCATCCTGCTGGGAGCGGCCCGTCGCAGGCGGACGGAGGCTCTCATGGAACAGCGCACGCTCGGCACCTCGGGTCTGGAGGTCTCGGCCATCGGCCTCGGCTGCATGGGGATGACCCACGCCTACGCCTCGCGCCGGGTGCGTGACGAGGTGCGCGCCGCGGCCACCGTCGAGCGGGCGCTCGAGCTCGGCGTCACCCTCTTCGACACCGCCGACGTCTACGGTCCCGAGACGAACGAGGACCTCCTCCGGCGGGCGCTGGCGGGACGGCGTGACCAGGTCCGGATCGCCACCAAGTTCGGCTTCGCCTACGGCGATCCGACGCGGACGATCGACGGGCGGCCCGAGCACGTGCAGCGCGCCTGCGAGGGGTCGCTGCGCCGGCTGGCGGTGGAGGCCATCGACCTCTACTACCTGCACCGGGTCGACCCGGAGGTGCCCGTCGAGGAGACGGTCGGGGCGATGGCGCGGCTGGTGGAGGCCGGCAAGGTGCGGCACCTGGGCCTGTGCGAGGTGAGCGCGGCGACCCTGCGCCGAGCGGTGGCCGTGCACCCGATCACGGCGGTGCAGTCCGAGTACTCGTTGTGGACGCGCGACCCGGAGGCGGAGCTCCTGCCCGCGCTGCGCGAGCTCGGCGTCGGCCTCGTCGCGTACAGCCCGCTGGGCAGGGGCTTCCTCGCTGGGGCCATCAAGCACTTCGACGACCTGCTCGAGGAGGACTGGCGGCGGCAGAACCCCCGGTTCACCCCGGAGAACCTGCCGCGCAACCTGGGGATCCTGGAACGCCTGCAGGCCGTCGCCGAGGAGAGGATGGTGACCCCCGCCCAGCTCGCCCTGGCGTGGCTGCTGGCCCAGGGGGACGACGTCGTCCCGATCCCGGGGACGACCGACCCGCACCGCCTCGCCGAGGACGTCGCCGCTGCCGACCTCCGGCTGAGCCGGGAGGACCTGGCCGTGGTCGAGGCCGCCGTGCCGCCCGGTGCCGCCTTCGGCGACCGGTACGGCGAGGAGATGCTGCGCTTCGTCAACGCTTGACCGGTCAACGCGTGACCGGTCAACGCTTGACGGCTCCCGCAGCCGCCGGTCACCCCACCTGGAACTGCCGCCAGTTGGGCTGCGACGGCTGGAGCCGGCCGGCGGGCCCCTGGCCGAAGAGCCGGAGCAGGTTGCCGGTGATCCGCCGCAGCGTGCCTGCCGGGCAGCCGGCCCCCGGCGTCGGGCAGGCGGCGAGAGCAGGGATCCAGTTGTTGGTGCCGGTGTCGAAGATCCCCGCCCCGCTGGTCGGGTCGCTGTAGTAGGTCATGTCGGAGAAGGCGTCGCCGCCCGCGGTCGGCTGGTTGGTCTGCACCTCGCCCACCGGGATGGGCGAGTGGGCGAGCACCTGCACGTCGGCGGGGAAGGTTCCCGCCGGCCCGAGCTCGTCGAAGTCGTTCAGCAGGACGGAGGGCACCGCCGAGCCGTCGTGCAGGCCGGTGCCACCGAACAGCCACGGCACGGCGTCGGCGACCACCAGCGGGGCGGGGGTGGACCCCGGCTCCAGGAAGCCGCCGTAGGACTCGCCCACGAAGGGGCTCTCGGGCCAGCTGGCCGGTGGCGACGACCACGTGTTGCCCGTCACCTCCAGCGGGTTCCCGCGGCCGTCCAGGGGGTCCTTGGCCGGGTTGCGGTAGTCGACCTCCTCGCGGTCGGGCCCGAGCGGGGAGGGCTGGAGGCGGACGTGGCGGAGGATGGCGCTGGCCGCGAAGAACACCACGTTGACCCCCGCGTGGCGGGCGGCCTGGATGGCGTCGCGCTCGCGCAGGTCCCAGCACTCGTCGTGCCCGAGCGACAGCACGGTCCTCTGCTGCAGCACGAACGACGGGTGCTCGGTGACGACCACGTCGGTGGCGTACGAGACGTCGAGCCCGTGCTGCTCCATCCAGCGCACCAGCGGGTACTCGTTGCCGAGGAAGTCACCCGCACCCTGGCCGTAGCCGTACGGGCGGTCGAAGGAGACCACGCGGGCCCGCGAGCACAGCGGGTAGTGGACCGGAGGGCAGCGGCCCTGGCCGGCGTAGAAGTCGTAGCCGCCGAAGGGGTTCCAGGCCTGCCAGGTCAGGACGTCGTTCTTCACGAGGTAGGCCCCGTGGGCCTGGGGGTCCCACACCGTGAGCGGCACGTAGCGCTGCTGGCCCTGGCTGCCCTCGAGCTTGAACAGGTAGTCGCCCTGCACCCAGGCCGAGGTGATGGCCAGGTGGAACGACGCGGACCAGGTGTCGCAGGCCACCATGTTGACCCCGGGGGTCACCGGGCACGGCGGCTGGGCCACGCCCGCGAGCGCGCCCGACGTCCACACCAGGTGCGCCCCCTTGCCCTGGTAGTAGCCGATCCGGAAGGCCTGCACCCGGTACGTGGGGGCGGTGGTCGACACGTAGAAGGTCACCGTCTGGCCGGCGCGTGCCGCCGTCGCGCTGGCGAAG
>JAJZYI010000356.1 GCA_021798135.1 Actinomycetes bacterium
TGCCGCGGCGGGCCGGGGCGCTGCGGCGGCGGCGGGGGCGGCGGGCGGCGAGGCCGAGCTCGCGCTGGCGGCGCTGCCGGTGGCCGAGCTGGAGCGCCTGGAGCGCGAGATCGGCGAGGAGATGCGCCAGGCCGCCGCCGACCTGCGGTTCGAGGAGGCGGCGGTGCTGCGCGACGACCTGGCCGAGGTCCGGCGGGCCCTCGCCGGGCACGCACCGGGTTGAGCGCGCACGGCGGGCCCGGCGGGCGCCACGGGTGGCACAGGGGACCGGTAACCTCCCGGCGATGAGCGACCGCCTGGTGGTCCGGGGAGCGCGCGAGCACAACCTGCGCGACGTGTCGCTCGACCTGCCCAGGGACCGGCTGGTGGTCTTCACCGGGCTGTCGGGCTCGGGCAAGTCGTCGCTGGCCTTCGACACGATCTACGCGGAGGGGCAGCGCCGCTACGTCGAGTCGCTCTCGGCCTACGCCCGCCAGTTCCTCGGGCAGATGGACAAGCCCGACGTGGACTTCATCGAGGGCCTGTCGCCCGCCATCTCGATCGACCAGAAGACCGCCAGCCGCAACCCGCGGTCCACCGTCGGGACCGTGACCGAGGTCTACGACTACCTCCGGCTCCTCTACGCCCGCATCGGCAGGCCGCACTGCCCCACCTGCGGGCGGCCCGTCGCCCGGCAGACGCCCCAGCAGATCGTCGACCGGGTCCTGGACCTGCCCGAGGGGACGCGCTTCTCGGTGCTGGCACCGGTCGTCCGGGGGCGCAAGGGGGAGTACGAGGCGCTGCTGGACGACCTGGCCGGGCAGGGGTTCGCCCGCGCCCGGGTCGACGGCACCACGGTCGAGCTGACCGACCGGGGGGACCTGTCGCTCGCCCGGTACGAGCAGCACACCATCGAGGTGGTGGTCGACCGCCTGGTCCGGCGCGACACGATCCGCCAGCGGCTCACCGAGTCGATGGAGACCGCCCTGCGCCTGGCCGACGGCGTGGCGGAGATCGCCGTGGTCGGCGAGGACGGGGAGGAGGAGCTGATCGCCTTCTCCGAGCACCTCGCCTGCACCTCCTGCGGGGTGTCGTTCGAGGAGCCGGCACCGCGCACGTTCTCGTTCAACTCGCCGTACGGCGCCTGCCCGGCGTGCGACGGCCTCGGCACCCAGTTCGAGGTCGACCCGGAGCTGGTGGTGCCCGATCCGTCGAAGAGCCTGGCGGAGGGCGCGCTGGCGCCGTGGGTCGGCGGGCGCAGCCGCTGGTTCGACCGCCTGGTGGAGGCCGTCGCCGAGACCTACGGGTTCTCGCTCGACACGCCGTGGGAGGACCTGCGCAAGTCCGAGCGCAAGGTGGTGCTGCACGGGGCGGGTGCCAAGCAGGTCACCCTCCACTACCGCAACCGGTTCGGCCGCCAGCGCGCCTACACCACCCGCTACGAGGGGGTCGTGGGCTGGCTCACGCGGCGCCACGCCGAGTCGGAGTCCGAGGGGATGCGCGAGTGGACCGAGCAGTTCATGCGGCAGGTCCCCTGCTCGGCCTGCGGCGGGGCCCGGCTGAAGCCGGAGTCCCTGGCCGTCACCGTCGGCGGCCGGAACATCTTCGAGCTGTGCTCGCTGTCGATCGGGCGGACCGTGGACGCCCTGGCCGAGGTCGTGCTGAGCGAGCGCGAGCACCTGATCGCCGACCGGGTGCTGCGCGAGGTGCGGGCCCGCCTGCAGTTCCTGCTCGACGTGGGGCTCGACTACCTCTCCCTGGCCCGGGCGACCGCCACGCTGTCGGGTGGCGAGGCGCAGCGGATCCGGCTGGCCAGCCAGATCGGCTCGGGACTGGTCGGCGTGCTGTACGTGCTCGACGAGCCGTCCATCGGGCTGCACCAGCGGGACAACCGGCGCCTCCTCGACACGCTGGTCCGCCTGCGGGACCTCGGCAACACCGTCATCGTGGTGGAGCACGACGAGGAGACCATCCGGGCCGCCGACCACGTCGTCGACATCGGCCCCGGCGCCGGCGAGCACGGCGGCCAGGTCGTCTACAGCGGACCGGTCGACGGGCTCGTCGCGTGCGACGCGTCGATCACCGGCAGGTACCTCGCCGGCGAGCGCAGCATCGCCGTGCCCGACAAGCGCCGGCCGGGCAGCGGGGAGCAGCTCGTGGTGCGCGGCGCGCGCGAGCACAACCTGCAGGGCGTCGACGTGGCGTTCCCGCTCGGCTCCCTGGTGGCGGTCACCGGGGTGTCGGGCTCGGGGAAGTCGACGCTCGTCAACGACATCCTGCTGCAGTCGCTGCTCGGCACGGTCCACCGGGCGCGCACCACGCCCGGGCGCCACGCGGGCATCGACGGCGTGGAGCACGTCGACAAGGTGGTCGACATCGACCAGTCGCCCATCGGGCGCACGCCCCGGTCGAACCCCGCCACGTACACCGGCATGTTCGACCACGTGCGCAAGCTGTTCAGCCAGACCCCCGAGGCGAAGGTGCGCGGCTACCTGCCGGGGAGGTTCTCGTTCAACGTCAAGGGCGGCCGGTGCGAGGCGTGCGCCGGTGACGGCACGCTCAAGATAGAGATGCACTTCCTCCCCGACGTGTACGTCCCCTGCGAGGTGTGCGGCGGCGCCCGCTACAACCGCGAGACCCTGGAGGTGACGTTCAAGGGGAAGTCCATCGCCGAGGTCCTGGACCTGTCCTGCGAGGAGGCGCTGGCGTTCTTCGCCAACCAGCCGCCGATCGCCCGGCACCTGCAGACCCTGGTCGACGTCGGCCTGGGCTACGTGCGCCTCGGCCAGCCCGCCACCACCCTGTCCGGCGGCGAGGCCCAGCGGGTCAAGCTCGCCGCCGAGCTGAGCCGCCGCCCGACCGGGCACACGCTGTACGTGCTCGACGAGCCCACCACCGGGCTGCACTTCGAGGACGTCCGCAAGCTGCTCGACGTGCTGGCCCGGCTGGTCGACCAGGGCAACACCGTGATCGTCATCGAGCACAACCTCGACGTGGTCAAGTGCGCCGACTGGATCGTCGACCTCGGACCCGAGGGCGGCGATGCCGGCGGCACGGTCGTGGTGG
>JAJZYI010000357.1 GCA_021798135.1 Actinomycetes bacterium
ACGCGGCGAGCCCGGCGGTGCGGGCGGGCCGGCGGACCGCCGCGCCGACCCGACGCCGCCTGCTGCCGCTACGCTCGGAGGTGCTGGCCGCGCCGCACGGCGCGGCGCGTGTGCCGGGCGCGTCCTGCCTGGCGAGCGGGGTAGGAGGTCCGGATGGGCACCATCGAGCAGCGTCGAGGTGGGGGACTGGCCAGGGCCGACCGGGTGCTCGCCATCGCCGCGGTGGTCGGCGGCGTGCTGGTCGCCCTGTGGGCGGTCCACGCCGTCGTCGGCATCGTGCTCTTCGGCCTGAAGGTCGTGCTGCTGGTCGTGGTCGTCGCCGTCGTGGTGCGGCTGGCCCGGGCGCTGCGCCGGTAGCGGCGGGCCGGGCCCGCGGGCCAGCGCTGCGGAGCGCGCCGCGCAGCCGCCGGGTGCCGTCGAGCGTGGGCAGAGTGGGCGCCGCGGCGTATCGTGGGGCCGGGGCGGGAAGGGATAGGCTGCGCCCCGAGCGGCGGCGTGGCCGAGTGGTTTAGGCAGGGGCCTGCAAAGCCCCGTACCCGGGTTCGATTCCCGGCGCCGCCTCTGGGGGGTCCCAGCGGCATCCCCGCTCCGATCCGTCCTGTCTGCCTGGGGCGGCGCACCGCTGCGGGGATCCTGGCGCCACGCCCCGCCCGGGCGTTCGCGGTCTCGCGCTGTGACTCCTCCTCAGCCCGGTGCCGGCCCGGCGTAGACCTCGAAGAACCGGGCCAGCGCCTCCGGTGGGACCGCCAGGTTGGCGTCGTGGTCGGTCCGCACGCACACCAGCGCGGGGCCAGGGGTCGACCGGGCCTCACGCAGCGCCGGTTCCAGGTCCTCCAGGCGGTCCACGTAGGACGCGTGGCATCCCAGGCCGGTGGCCACCAGGTCCCAACGGACGTCGCCGTGCGCCGTGCCGAACGTCCGCCCGTAGGCGGCCAGCTCGGCGGGCTCCTCCATCGTCCAGGCCCCCTCGGCGAGGACGACCACGGTCACGTCCACGCCCTCTCGAGCGGCCGTCTGCAGCTCCATGACGTTGAAGCCCGCAGCGCCGTCGCCCGTCACGCAGACCACGGTGCGCTCCGGCGCGCCGAGCTTCGCCCCGATGGCCGACGGGATCCCGGTGCCGAGCATGCCCAGCTCCAGGATCGAGTGGTACGAGCGCGGCCGGGTCGGCGGCAGCAGGGCATGGGCCCACAACGCGGTGTTGCCGCCGTCGACGGTGTAGACGGCGTCCGAGCCGAAGACGGCGCCGACCACTCCGATGGCGTGCGCAGGGTGGACGCCGGGTCCCTGCCAGGCGAGCACCGGGGCGGCCATGGCCATGGTGGCCTGCTGGTCGAGCGAGCGGTACCGGGCGAGCAGCGCGGCGTCGTAGGCAGGACGGTCCGCGGTCCGGAGCCGAGCCGCGATGCCCTGGAGCGCGGGCCGCACGTCGGAGACGATGCCGAGGGCGAGCGGCCGGGTCACTCCCAGGTGGCGGGGGTCGACGTCGATCTGGATGAGCTGCTGGCCGGCGGGATCGCCCCAGTGGCCGTCGAAGGGGAGGTCGAGGTTCCCCAGCCGGGAGCCGGCGACGAGCAGCACGTCGGCTTCCCGCCGGACCTGGTCCGCTGCCGGCCCGATGGCCGACACGAAGCACGGGTGGTCGGAGCGCACCGTCGAGCGGCCGGCGGTCGTGGTCAGGACCGGGCAGCCCAGCAGGTCCACGATCTCGAGCAGGGCGTCGTTGGCGGCGCCCCGGTCGACGCCGGAGCCGGCGACCACCACCGGGCGGCGCGCTTCGGTCAGCATCCTGGTCGCCTCGGCGAGCTGCGCGTCGGAGGCCTGCGGCCCGCCGGCGCGTGACGTCGCCGGGGGACGCACCGGTGCCAGGGCCTCGTCGCCCACGGCAGCCAGGACGTTCGCCGGCACCTCCAGGTGGACCGGGCCCGGACGGCCGTTCCACATCTCGCGGCACGCGAGGCGGACCACCTCCGGGATGCGGCCCCACTCGAAGATCGGGCCGCCCCACTTCACCACCGGCCGGAACAGGTCGAGCTGGTCCTGGCCCTGGAAGGTGGAGGGAGGGGTCGGGTAGACGACGCCCATCCGGTGCTGTGCGCTGAGCACGAGCACCGGCACCCCCTCGTGGAGGGCCGTGAGGACGCCGGGCACGAGGTTGGCCGATCCGGGGCCGGGGTTCCCGAGCACGGCCGCGATCGTCCCCGTCGTCTTGTAGAGGCCCTCCGCCATGTGGACCCCGGCCGCCTCGTGGCGCACCGGGACCAGGCGGATGCCGACGGCGTCCAGCGCAGCGAGGAGGGGGTCGACCTCCGGCGACGGCAGGCCGAAGGCGAGCGTCACGCCCTCCGCCCGAAGCGCCCGGGCCAGCAGCGTCCCCCCGGTGATCTCGCCCATCGCCACCGCCTCCCGTCCCTGCCGACCGACGCTACCCGCCACCAGGCGCAGCCGCCGCCGGGACGACACCCGCGGTCGCCACCCTGCCGGCGGCCTGCCGCAGCGCCGGGCGTCGGCACGCGCCGCCGCTCTTGCGCCGCGTGCGCACAGCGAACAGCATCGGGCCATGCCGGCAGCCGACGACCCACTCCCAGGCAGCTCCCCGCCTGCCGCGGCGCCGGCGACCATCCCCGAGCTGCTCGCCTGGCGGGCCCGCCACGACGGGCGGCGGGTCTTCCTGGTGGTCGACGGCGAGCGGGTCACGTTCGCCGACCTCGACGGCCTGGCCGGCCACGTGGCGGCGGGGCTGCGGGCCTGGGGGATCCGGCCCGGGGACCGGGTGGCCGTGGCCGCCCCCAACGGCCTGCCGTGGCTCGGGCTCTTCTTCGGTGCCGCCCGGCTGGGGGCCGCGCTGGTGACCCTCAACCCCCGGTACCGCGAGCAGGAGCTGCGGTACATGCTCAACCAGTCCGGCGCCCGGCTGCTCCTGTGCCCGGCGACGACCGGGGACTTCGACTTCGCCGGCTTCTACGCGGGGTTCCGCGCCGAGGTTCCGACGGTGGAGCGCTTCGTGTTCCTCGGCGCCCCGGGCGGGGAGCCGGCCTTC
>JAJZYI010000030.1 GCA_021798135.1 Actinomycetes bacterium
GCCGAGGGGGCCCTCCGGGGCGCCCGCGGTCGCCGCCGGGACCGCCCGGGCCGCGCCGCCCGCCCGCGTAGGTCACGGAGACGCCGCCGCTCGGCACGCCCGAGCCGAGCACCTCGATCCGCTGCACGTCGGACGTGTCCGCGACCGGCGCCGGCTTGGCGGGCGCCACCGAGGTGACGGCGATGCCGTCGATGCCGAAGTCGACCTCGGCCCTCAGCAGGTCGCCGACCGCGGCGGCGGCCGGCAGGAGCGCGGCGTCGACGACCCCCTTCGGCTGGCGCGCCCCGGAGGCGCGCCACGTCCAGGAGCCGTCGGGACGACGGCTGGTGAGCTCGATGTCGATGCGACTGGCCATGCGGGCGACCACGCTACATCGTGGCGCGACCCCCCGCGGAACGGGCCGCTCAGCTGGTGCGCCGCACGACCGTCAGCGCTGGCACGGTGCGCAGCGCAGCGGGCCGCGTCCCGGCGTCGTCGGCGGCGGCGACGACGGTGCGGCGCCGGCCTCGCTTCTTCGCCTCGTAGCAGGCGGCGTCGGCCCGCCGGAGCAGGGCGGCCGACGTGCTCCCGGGCACGGCCTGCGCGATCCCCGCCGAGAAGTGCTGGTCGTGGACGCGGCGCAGGCGCCGGAGGACGATGCTGGCCTCGCCCGACGACGTCGACGGGAGGACCAGGAGGAACTCGTCGCCGCCGGAACGGGCGAGGACGTCGAAGGTGCGCAACGCGCTGCGCCACGACCGCGTGACGTCGACGAGGAGCCGGTCGCCCGCGTGGTGGCCGAGCGAATCGTTCACGTGCTTGAACCCGTCCAGGTCGATCACGGCGACGCACAGGGGGTGGCCGAGCCGTGCGCACCGCGCCAGCTCGCGGTCCAGCAGCGGCTCGAGGGCCCGGCGGTTCATGAGCCCGGTGAGCGGGTCGGTGTTGGCGGCGCGCCCCAGCGCCTGCTCCAGGGCCCGGATGCACCCGGCGACCGCTCCGGTCGTGAGGACGACGGCGGCCCATGCCGCGGGGGCCCCTGGCACGCCGGCGGTGAACAGGGCGGCGCCAGCCGTGACGTCCAGGACGGCGAGGTACAGGACGAGGGCCCGGTCCGGGTAGAAGCTCGAGGCGTACACGGTGAAGGTGACGTAGACGAGCGTGGCGGCGAACGCCGTCGGTGCGCCGTGCGCCAGCGCCACCGCGCCGCCGACGGCGGCGACACCCAGCAGGGACAGGCCGAACTGGGCGGCGCGGGAGATGCGGTCGCCACGCCTGCGCCACAGCACGGCGACCAGCAGTGCGGTCAGGCCCAGCCCGATCCAGCCGACGGCGTGGACGCCGCTGCCGTGGGGGAGCGCAGCGGCGACGAGCCCGGTGACGCCCGCGGTCGCCCACAGCGCGGCGGCGAGGTTGGCCGCCCGCTGGGGGGGGAAGATGGCGCCGAGAGCCTCGAGCCGTGCGGCCTCGCCGCCGTGTCGATCCCGATGGTGCCGCGGCCCGTGTGCTCCCACGGCCTCAGTATCTCCGACGCGAGCCGGTCGATGCGGCATCTTCCCGCCTGTTGCCGAAAAAACTCTTGCTACGAGGTGGTAACAGCACTATACGTAGTTGTTTTGCCCGCAATTGGTGGGGGCAAGGCGACCCTCAGGTCCCAGGTCACGAGCTGCGGGCCGGCTCGCGGGGGTCGGGGGCTGGCCCGACGGCGGCGGCCCCCGTCTCGGCGGCATCCGCGCTGGCGAGGTGCGAGGGCCACCAGTTCCACCGGCCGAGCAGGGCGACCGTGGCTGGTACCAGGACGGTCCGCACGACGAAGGTGTCGAGCAGGATGCCGATGGCGAGCCCGAAGCCGATGGCCTGCACCTGGGAGCCGCCGCTGCCGCTGCCGCCGCCGACGGCGAGGACCGCGAAGGTCCCGGCGAGGATGACCCCCGCCGAGGTGACGGTCGGCCCCGTGCGGGCGACGGCCTCCACCACGGCGTCGCGCAGGGGACGGCCGCGGCTCTCCTCCCTGATCCGGGTCATGACGAGGATGTTGTAGTCCTCGCCGAGCGCCAGCAGGAAGATGAACATGAGGAAGGGCAGCACGAACGTGAGCCCGCTGTCACCGGCGACGTAGATGAACACGCCGGTGGCGGCACCGAGGGCCGCCAGGTAGGACATGGCGACGCTGACGATCAGGTAGAGCGGTGCGACGAGGCTGCGCAGCACCAGGGCGAGCAGCAGGGCGATGGCGACGATGGCGATCGGCACGATGCGGACGAGGTCCGCGTTGGCCGTCGTGCTGACGTCGTACAGCGCCGCCGCCTGGCCGGCGAGCCCGGACTGCGAGGCGCCGCTGGCCGCCGCCGCGGCGGCGACGGCGCGCCGCACGGCCGGCGTGGCGTCGAGGGCGGCCGTGCTGCGCTGCGACCCGGCCCGCAACGCGGCCTCCCACTGCACGGTGGTCCCGGCGGGGCTCACGAACAGGGCCGTCGCCCGGTAGGCGTTGTAGAGGTCGGGCGGGACGGTCAGGCCCGGGGCGGGCACGGTGGGGAGGGAGCGGGCGTTGCCGAGCTCGGCGTGCAGCCTGACCAGCTGCGCCGGCGTCAGCCCGACGCCGTTGGCGTCGAGGGGCCCGGCCAGGTGGGTGAACTGGCCGGACGCGGCGAGGGAACGGCCCGCCGCCACCAGCACCGAGGGGTCGTCCCACACCGGGCGGGGGTAGGCGAAGACGATGTTCGCCGGGTTCGACGACGTGGTGGGGAAGTAGCGCGCCAGCGCCGCGTTGCCGGCGGCGGCGGCCGAGCCCCGGGGCGCGCTGGTGGTCCCGCCGAACCCGGCGGACCGGTACCCGAGCCCGACGGCGGCCAGGGCGGCGAACCCGGCCACGCCCAGCGCCAGCGTCCACGCCGGGCGCCGCACCATGCGCGAGGCGACGGCGCCCCAGCGGCCGTGACCGTGTGCGGCCACGCGCACCCGCACCGGCCAGAACGCGGCGCGACCGGCCAGGGCGAGGAGGGCGGGGAGCAGGGTGAGGCCGGCCAGCAGCATCACCGCCATCCCGAGCGCCAGGGGCACGCCCAGGTCCCGGTAGATGCCGAACGTGGCGAACAGGAGGGTCAGGAGGGCCAGGATGACGGTCCCCGCCGACGCGCTGATCGACTCGCCGACGCGGACCATGGCGAACTCGACGGCGTCGCCGGGCGCCAGGCCCGATCGCAGTGCCTCGCGGACCCTGAACACCAGGAACAGCCCGTAGTCGGTCCCGGCTCCGAGCAGGAGCACGATCAGGAGCAGGTCCGTGATCTCGGAGATCTTGAGCCCGTGCGCGCCGAGCGCGCCGATGAACCGGGTGGAGACCACCAGCGCGAACGCCGGGGGCAGCAGCGTGATGACGGCGGCGAGCGGCGCCCGGAAGATCACGAGCAGCAGGACGATGATGAGGAGGAGCGACAGGCCCTGGATGCGGCCGCCCGTCTTCTGGGAGCTCTGCTGGTTGGCCACGTCGGTCACGACCTGGCCGGCCAGGCGGACCTGCACGCCGCCTGGCAGCGACGCCGACGCGAGCGCCGACTGCAGGTGGTCGACCAGCGTCCGCTGGGCCGAGATGTCGTTGGGGGGCACGGCTGCGTCGACCTGCACGATGGCTGCCGTGCCGGCCGGGGAGATCTTGGCCTCGCGAACGCTGCGCACGGTGGGGACGGCGCGGACGGCTCGCAGCGCCGAGCCGACGGCCTGCTGGTCGGCGGGGTCGAGGACCCGGCCACCGGCCGTCACCACCACCAGCACCTGGCTCTGGCGCTCCACGTTGCCGATGAGCGGGGTCGCCAGTGCCGCCGCCCGCTGGCTCGGCGCACTGGCCGGCAGGAAGGCGCTGTTGTCGTTGTTGATCTGGCTGCCCAGCGACGGCAGCGTCACCGAGGCGGCCACGGCGACCAGCACCCAACCCACCACGACCAGCAGGCGATGGCGCACGACGAAGCGCGCGAGCCCCGAGAACATGCGGTCCACGACCCGGCTCCTTCCAGGGACGAGCTCGGCGGACCACCGGACGCTCCGCCTTCGGCGCCAGTGTAGGACCGGCCAGGGTGACGCCGGGGGGCGGCACCGGCCCGCAGCCGAGGCCAGCCGGTCCCGGGCGCCACCGTGCGCGCCGACGGCGGCCACGGTGCCCGGCCGCCCCCCGTGCCCTGCGGGCGGGGGCGCCAGGTGCTAGACGATGGTCCGTGCGTGTGCTCGTCGCGGAGGACGACAGCGCCCTGCGCGACGTGCTGTCGAGGGGCCTGCGGGACCACGGGTACGTGGTCGACGCCGTGGCCCACGGGGAGGAGGCGCTGCGCTTCCTGCGGGCGCACGAGTACGCGGTGGCGGTGGTCGACTGGCGCATGCCGGTCCTGTCCGGCCTCGACCTGGTCGAGGAGCTGCGGCGGCGCGGGTCGCACCTGCCCGTCCTGATGCTCACGGCGCGCGACGCGCCGGCCGACCGGGTGACCGGGCTCGACCGTGGCGCCGACGACTACCTCGTCAAGCCGTTCGACTTCGACGAGCTGCTCGCCCGCCTGCGAGCCCTGATGCGCCGGCCCGCCGACGTCGCTCCGCCCCAGCTGGCCGTGGGCGACCTGGTCCTCGACCCCGCCACCCGCCAGGTGACCGTCGGCGACCGCCAGCCGGCACTGACCCCGATCGAGCTGGCCATCCTGGAGCTGCTGGTGCGGCGCTCCCCGGGCGTCGTCGGCCGGCGGGCCATCGCCCTGCACGTGTGGGAGGACGAGGCGGACGCCCTCGGCTCCAACACGATCGACGTCCACATGGCGCGCCTGCGGGCCAAGCTCGCGGGGGGGCGCGTCCGGGTCCAGACCGTGCGGGGCGTGGGGTACCGCATCACCGCCGAGTGACGTGAACGGCCCTCGTCCCCGACGGGCGCTGCCGAGGCCCCCGGTCCGCCTCCGGAGCGGGCACGACCGGGGGGGTGCGCGCCCCGGCCCGCTCGGCCACGCCGCTCGCGTCGCCGCCGCGGCCACCGCCATCCTGGCCATCGTCTACGTGGTGGCGGTGATCGCCCTCGACGTGGCCCTCCAGCACCGCCTGGTCGGCCAGGTCGACACGCGCCTGGCCGACCAGCTGGCCGACATCGTCCGCACGGGACGGGCCACCATCCCGGTCGGGCCCGTCGGGCCGATCGGCACGTCGGAGGGCGCGCCCACCGCCAGCGAGGTCGGGGGGGACCTGGACGGCGCGCCCGTGCTGGTCTGGATCGTCGCCGAGGACGGCAAGGTGCTCGCCTCGCGGCCCGGGTCGCCCTCGCTGCCCGCCGGCTCGTGGAGCCGCCGCCAGCCGACCGACGCCTCCTTCGCCGGCACGTCCTTCCGCCTCCACGCGGCGCCCGTCGCCGGCCGCTGGGTGGTGGTGGGCGAGAGCGTCGGCCAGACGGACCACATCCTCGGCGTGCTCGAGGTGGCCGAGGCCGTGATGGGCCCGGTGCTCCTGGGCACCGCCTTCGCCGCCGCGCTCGCCATCGGGATCAGGGCCATCGCGCCCGTCGAGCAGGCCCGCCGCCGCCAGCTCGAGTTCACCGCCGACGCGTCGCACGAGCTGCGGACGCCGCTGACCGTCATCGAGGCCGAGACGGGGCTGGCCCTGAGCGGCCGCCACGACGCGGCGGCCTACCGTGCCGCGCTCGAGCGGGTGCGGGCCGAGGGCTCTCGCCTGCGCCGGATCGTCGAGGACCTGCTGTGGCTGGCGCGCGTGGACGCCACGCCACCGCGCCCTGCCGACGAGCCGGTGGACATCGTGCCGATCGTGCACGGCTGCGCCGAGCGGTTCCAGGCGGTCGCCGCCGGCCGCGGCGCCAGCGTGGAGGTCGTCGAGGGCGCCGGGCGGGCCTGGGTCGTCGCCCCGCCCGAGTGGATCGACCGGCTCACGGGGGTCCTCGTCGACAACGCGTGCCGCTTCGCCGGCGGCGGCGGCACGGTCAGGGTGGAGGCCGGCGCCACCGGTGGCCGGGTGGTGCTGGCCGTGGAGGACAGCGGTCCGGGCATCGACGCAGCCGACCGGGAGCGCATCTTCGACCGGTTCCACCGCGAGGTCGACGACAGCGCCGGGCACGGCCTCGGCCTCGCCATCGCCGATGCCGTGGTGGAGGCGACCGGCGGGCGCTGGCGGGTCGGTGACGCGTCGATCGGCGGGGCGCGCTTCGAGGTGTCGTGGCGATCGCGCTGAGGCAGACGGTGCCGAGGCCGATCGAGCCGGGGTCGATGCTGGCCAGATCGGTCGAGCCGGGGTCGATGGTGGCCAGATCGGTCGAGCCGGGGTCGCGCGCCGGTGGCCGGCTGTGGCAGCGGTCCCGGGGGCTCAGGGCAGGCCGGCGTCGCCGGGGGTGGCGAGCGGGGAGCTGCGAGCGGACATCGTGAAGAAGTCCCGGGACCACCACGAGGCGAAGTACCGGCCCGGGCCCCCGGTCATGCTCGACAGGAGCGTCGCGCCGTCCTGCGGCGTGGCCGGGCCCGACGGCGCCGACGGGGTGTACGCCGTGAAGTTCACCCAATCGGTGTTGATGTCGAGCTCCATGGCACGCACCGCGCCCGCCCGGGCCAGGACGTTCGCCAGGTCGGTGATGTTCAGGTCCGGGCCGCCGACGTAGACCAGGGCACCGTCCGCCGTCACGCCGACGCCCGACCGCCACACGTAGACCTGGTTGCCGAGCGTCGCCCCCCAGACGGACGTGTCGTTGGCGTTCAGGCCCGGCACCGGGGCGCCGTGGTCGACGATCAGGCGGAGGTTCTGGCGGACCGACACCACGTCCGGGCCCATGTGGACGTCCGTGCCCCACGTGCCGACCGTGGCCGAGCCGTCCGAGTAGATGACGAACGACGCCGCCCCGGTGCGCAGCGGGTCGACGACGCGCCCCTGGGTGTAGTAGCCGCCGTTGGCGTTGCTCATGAGGAACCCGGCGTTGAACGCCGCCACCAGCGACTGGGCCGCCGTGGGGCTCACGGGGGCGGTGTGCGCCCATGGCCCGCCGCCGGGGATGGTGCTCCCCGAGTAGAGGGTGGACCGCAGCAGGCGGGTGTCCATCCACGCAACGCCCACCACCACGCTCGTGTGCACGCTGTCCGGCCGGAGGTACGCCTCGTACACGGCGGGGATGCCGTCCACGGTCCTGCCGGCCGGGTGCCACTGGCCCTCGCCGGCGACCGGGGGCGAGGCGATCGGCACGATCGGGGCCGGGGGCGGGAGCGCAGCGGCGGCGGCCGCCGTGGCGGGCGGCACGGAGGTGGTGGCGCGCGCCGCGACCGGGGGCGGGATGGCTCCCCGGGCCGGCTTGCCGCCGACGGGCGGGGGATGGTGGCTGTACCAGAGGTTCTCCGCCCAGGCGACGATGCTGCTGCCCCCGTGCCCGCGCACCCACTCCGCCATGCGAGCTGGGAGGCTCGAGCCGAGCGACGGGTTGGTGGCGGCCGTCACCGCCGACCACCAGACCGGTGTCAGCAGCACGAGCACCACGCCGAGGGTGGCGAGGATCCGGTGCCGGCGCGCCCAGCGGCGCAGGCCCCGCCCGGAGCGGTGCGACGTGCGACGGTGCCGCCCGCGGCGCGGACGGGCGCCCGCCAGGGCTTGGCCCGTGGTGCCGGCAGCCCCGATCGGCGCGCCCGCGGCCGGCGCGTCCACCGCAGCGTGCCGATCGCGGGCGCCGTCCGCGTCCGGCCCGGAGGCGACCTGGCCCGACGTCCCGCCGGCGGCGGGCCCGCTTCCGGGGGCAGCCGGCGCCGTGCCCGGGATGCCCGCGTTGCCGGGCGCGACGTCGTGGGTGCCGGGCACGACGTCGTGGGTGCCGAGCGCGACGTCGTGCGCGCCGGGCGCGACGTCGCGGTCGCCGGGCGCGAGGCTGGACGCGGCGACCGACGGCGTGCTGCCGCCGGCGCGGTCGTGATCGGGGGAGGGTGTGGTGGACATCGGTCACGGCGGGCCGGTCGTCGGCCCCTGCCAGGTTGCCACGCGACGGTGACGAACGGGTGACGGTCCCGGCGCCGCTCCTCGGCCGCCTGGCTGCCGCGAGCGACCTCGCGGGCCTCGCCTGGGGTTTCCGTGTCGCGCCCGGCCGGCTGGCTGCCGCACCGGGGACCGGCGCCGGTCGGCGCCGGCGGCCGAGCATGCAACCGGTGCGGCGCTGGCGCGCTCGGCCGGCCGTCGGCGACGGCGAGCGGCGCTCAGCTCTCGCCGGCGGGGTCCGCGGACGGATCGCCGACCGCGACGGGCCAGGCCAGGCGGTCGGCGGCGGACCCGCCGGGGCGGGGGAGGTGCGCGCCCTCCTCGGTCTCCGGCACGACCCGGTCCCGCCCCCGGTCCTTCGCCCGGTACAGGGCTCGGTCGGCCCGGTCCACGAGATCGAGCGGCCGCGTGCCGGTGGTGCCGCCGACGCCGTCCCACGTGCGCATGGTGGCCACGCCGGCCGAGATGGTGATGCCGTCCGCCTGCAGGTCGTGCTTGACCGCCTGGCGCGCCTCGTCGAGCACCCGCACGGCCTCGGGGAGGTCGGTCCCGGGGAGCAGGACGCAGAACTCCTCGCCCCCGTAGCGAGCGACCGTGTCGGTGCGGCGGAGGCTGGCGACGAGCCGACCCGCCACCGCCCGGAGCAGGGCGTCGCCCGCGACGTGCCCGTGGCCGTCGTTGTACTGCTTGAAGTGGTCCAGGTCGGCCATGCCGACCGACAGCGGCGCGTGGTCGCGCGCGGCGCGGGCGATCTCGGTGTCGAGGCGTTCGACCAGCGCCCGGCGGTTGGGCAGCCCGGTCAGCACGTCGGTCCGGGCGTCGGTGCGGAGCCCGGCGACGAAGGCGGCCCGGCTGGTCGTGCGCAGGAAGACGGCGGCCAGCTCGTCCCCGATGGCGCGCAGGTGCAGCAACCGCTCGCGCTCGTGGCGGGGGTGGTGCACGGCCAGGACCATCACCCCCGTGGTGCTGTAGCCGACGGGGACGAACGACTGCTCCGGCTGGACGACCGGCCGGTTCCGCTCCAGGCAGGCCCGCACCGTCGAGGGGTCCGGCGGCACCGCCCGGACCTCGTCCCCGGGGCCCAGCGGCGGGTGGCTCGCCACCAGCAGCGGGGGACCGCCGGCGCTCGGGTAGGACCAGACGTCGACCTGGGCGCCCCCGACGACGCCGCCGACGAGCGGCAGCCCGCGGCGCACCGCGTCGTCGACGGACTCGGCATCGGCGATGGCCTCGTCGAGCTCGTGGAGCGCGTTCCGGGTGTCCACGTACCGGTGCAGGGTGGCGACCGACCGGTTCGTCATCCAGCCCAGCAGCGCGGCGACCGCCGCGAAGAGCACCAGCTCGGAGGCGAAGACCCTGCCTCGCACCCCGACCTCGTAGGACGTGACGGCGACGGCGACGACAACCAGGGCCCACGTGGCCACCACCATGCGCCGGTCGCCGATCAGCACCACGAAGGCGACGGGGACCAGCAGGACGGGCCGGTACACGCCGACGACGTCGTGGGCGGCCACGTCCACGAGCGAGATGGAGGCGAGCGCGCAGCAGACCACGGCGAACGCCACCCGGGGGTCGCCGGCCGAGGTCCGCAGCCGCCAGGCGATGTAGGCGATCGGCACCCCGATCGTCAGGATGGCCGCCACCCACAGCGCGGTGTCGTGGCGCCAGGAGACGTCCACCAGGAACGTGATCACCATGGGCACGGCCAGGCTGCAGGCGGCCAGCCCGGTGAGCAGCGCTCCCCGAGCGATCTCGGCTTCGGGCCGGCGAACGCTGAACTGCACGGATCCGGTATCGGCACCCGCCCGTCCCACCTTGACGACCTGCGCCGACGGGCCCCGGGGCCGGAGCTGGCAAGCTCGGGCCATGGCCCCCGACGCTCGCTGGCGACGCCTGGCTCGCCGCGCCGTGCCGGGGTGGTCGACGCGGTCGCTGGTGCTCGTGTGGTGGGCTCGGCTCTCCATGAGCGCGGGCCGGGCCCTCGCCGGCGTGGTGACCGCCCTGTACCTTGCGGACCGGGGCATGTCGGCCTTCGGCCTGGCCCTCGTCTTCATGGCGGTGGCCCTGAGCTCGGCGGTGCTGTCGGCCGGCGCCGGCCTGGCGGCCGACCGCGTGGGCCGCCGGCCCTTCCTGGTGGCGTTCCCCCTGCTCACCGCAGCAGCGGCCGCGGTGTTCGCCACCGTCACCTGGCTGCCGGCGCTGGTCGTGGCCGCCTCGGTGGGCAGCCTGGGCAGGGGCTCGGGCGCCGGCGCCGCGGCGGTCGGGCCGTACCAGGGGGCGGAGTCGGCCCTGGCAGCCGACTCGGTGGCACCCCGGTGGCGCAACGAGCTGTTCGGGCGCCTGGCACTGGCATCGACCCTGGGCGCTCTCCTCGGGAGCCTGCTGGCCATGACGGCCCACGGGCACCACGGCGCTCCCGCAGCCGTGCTGCCCGCCTACCGGCCCGCCTTCGTGGCCGTGGCCGTGGTGTCGGCGGTGGCCGGGCTGCTGGCGCTCGGGATCGAGGATCCGCGCCGCGCCGCCGGGGTGCCCCCGCCGCCGCGGGCGGGCCGGGAGGGTGCGGCCAGCTGGCGGCGGCGCACGGGCTGGCCGCACCGGTCCAGCACGCTGCTGCTCAAGCTGTGGGCGGCGAACGGCGTCAACGGGATCGCGGTGGGGATGTTCGGCCCCTTCGTCAGCTACTGGTTCTACCGGCGCTTCGGCGCCGGGCCCGGCACCATCGGCCTGCTGTTCGCCGTCGTCAACGCGGCCACGCTGGTGTCGGCCCTGTCGGCGGCGGGCCTGGCCAGGCGCTTCGGGCTCATCCGGGCGGTGAGCGCCCTCCGGTTCGCCCAGGGCGCGCTGCTCGTCCCGCTGGTGCTGTCGCCGAGCCTCGCCGTGGCCGGCGCCGTCTACCTGGTGCGCATGCTGGTGCAGCGGGCCGCCTTGCCCCTGCGCCAGTCGTACGTGCTCGCCATGGCCCACCCCGACGAACGGGCCTCGGTCGCCGCGCTGTCGAACCTGCCCGCCCAGCTCGCCATGGGGGCCAGCCCGCTGGTCTCGGGCTACCTGCTCGACGAGGTCAGCCTGGCCCTCCCGTTCGTGCTGGCGGGCGCACTGCAGGTGCTGAACGCGGCGATGTACTGGGTGTTCTTCCGGCATGCCCTCCCGGAGGAGGAGCGACCACCCGGCGAGGCAGGGAGCGCCGCGCCCACCGCAACGGCCGGAGAGGACCTGCCCGCCGGCACCGCCCGACAGGACCTGCCCGCCGGCACCGCCACGCCGCCGCCCCACGCGGCATCCTGACCGGCCGGGCCAGCGGGCGCCCCGCTCCACAGCGCCGACTGCCATCTGGCATACACTGCCACCGTGGCACGGACCGCCGGCGGCGCCGGCCCCACCTCGACGACGAGCCCACCCGGCGCGGCCGACCGGTCGGTCGGCCGTGGCGGTCCCGAGCCCGGCTCCCCGCCGTGCGCACCGGCCACCCTCACCCAGCGCCGCATGGCCCGAACGCGGCGGGCGCTCGCCGAGGCGGCAGGCCGGCTCTTCCTGGCCAAGGGCTACGACGCGACCACCGTGGAGGACATCGCCGCCGCCGCCGAGGTGTCGCCACGGACCTTCTTCCGGTACTTCGAGCACAAGGACGGCGTGGTCACCGCGCTCGCCCAGCTCGGCATCGGCGACGTGCTCCAGGCCTTCGCCCGGCGCGTGAGCCGCCAGCCGGTGGGCGAAGCGCTGCGCGACGCCGTGGCCGACGTGCTGCGTGCGGGCCCGCTGGGCAGCGCCGACCGCGTGCCCGAGGAGGGCCGGGCCTTCCTGGCGCTGCTGCGCCGGACCCCGGCGTTGCGGAGCCGTTGGCTCGACGAGATCCACCAGCAGCAGCCGGTCGTGGCCAGCGTCCTGCAGCAGCACGTCCCCGCCCTGGCGGACGACCCGGACGCCGCGCGCGTCGCCGCCGGCGCCGTGCTCGCCGCGATGATCACCGCCGTCGAGGACTGGTCGGCCGGGGACGCGCGGTCGCCGGCCGAGGCCCTCGACCGGTACCTCGGCGTGCTGGCCCGACCCCTGCTGCCCGGCACCGGGGGGAGCTGCTAGAACCGCTGGCGCACCGCCGCCGGTCGACGAGGAGCTGGCCATGGTCTCGGACCTGTTCGACGAGCGCGCCTGGGAGGCCGTCCCCGGGTTCGCGCTGCAGGACGTCACGTACCACCGCGCCCGCGACGTCGGGGCCGTGCGGATCGCGTTCGACCGGCCCGAGGTCCGCAACGCCTTCCGGCCGCAGACGGTCGACGAGCTGTACCGGGCCCTCGACCACGCGCGCCGGACGAGCGACGTCGGGTGCGTCCTGCTCACCGGGAACGGCCCCTCGCCGCGCGACGGCGGCTGGGCCTTCTGCTCCGGCGGCGACCAGAGGATCCGAGGGCGCGACGGCTACCGGTACGCAGCCGACGACGCCGGCGAGCAGCCCGATCCCGCCCGCACGGGCCGGCTGCACATCCTGGAGGTGCAGCGGCTGATCCGCACCATGCCCAAGGTCGTCATCTGCGTGGTCCCCGGTTGGGCGGCGGGGGGCGGCCACAGCCTGCACGTCGTGTGCGACCTGACGATCGCCAGCGCGGAGCACGCGCGCTTCAAGCAGACCGACGCCGACGTCGCCAGCTTCGACGGCGGGTTCGGTTCGGCCTACCTGGCCAGGCAGGTCGGCCAGAAGTTCGCCCGCGAGATCTTCTTCCTGGGGCGGACCTACGGGGCGGAGGAGGCGCACCGCATGGGGATGGTGAACGCCGTGGTCCCCCACGCGGACCTGGAGCGGGTCGCCCTCGACTGGGCACGCACCATCACCGCCAAGAGCCCGACGGCCCAGCGCATGCTGAAGTTCGCCTTCAACCTCGTCGACGACGGCCTGGTCGGGCAGCAGGTGTTCGCGGGCGAGGCCACGCGCCTGGCCTACATGACCGACGAGGCGGCCGAGGGGCGTGACGCCTTCCTCGACAAGCGGGCGCCGGACTGGTCCCGCTTCCCCTGGTACTACTGACCGGTCCCCTCGTGCCGGGTCCCGCGTCCCCGGTCGCGGGCTCGGACCGGGCCCGACCGCGGTCGGTCGGGCGGCAGCCAGTGGCAGCGGGAGCGTCAGTCGCCGGGGTGGGCGATCTCGCGCACCAGCTGGTCGGACTGCTCGGCGCCGCCCGGACGCGGCGTGGTCGCCAGCAGCCGGTGCAGCGTGCCGGCCACGTCCGCCAGCCGCTCCCGGCGCCCGGCGAGCTCCCGGCGGTACGCGGCGTTGTCCGTGTCGGCGATCTCGTGGCTCAGGTCGCGCAGGACCTCGGCGAGCACGCCGTCGAGCTCGGCGGCCGCCTCACGCGTCAGGGTGAGGTGCATGGGCCCTCCCTTCGCTCCCCGTGCGCTGCCGGCAGTCCCGGCTGCCCTGCTGCCACCATGCTCCGGCCCACGGCTCCGGCCCAGGGCCGAAGGTCACGTCCGGAGTGGACCGCCATCGAGGGTGCCGGCCGGCCCACGGTGCGCAGCTCCGCCACCGGTCATGCCGGCAGGTCCTGGCGCTCGCCGCCGCGCCGGCCCGGGGTGCCCGCGCCGGCAGCCGGCACCGCCCCCGCGACGACCTCCGTGCGCAACCGGGCCCGCAGCCGCGCCAGGGCGACGAGGACGGGGGAGCCGAGCGCCGCGACCATGACGGCGTTGCCACCGGCACGGAAGCTGTCGTAGGCCAGCGAGGTCACGAGGTAGAACCGGCCGAAGTGCGCCGCGGCGACGCCCAGCGCCATGCCGGGGCGGAACCCGAGGGCCGGCGACGACTGGTAGAAGGTCCAGTTCCAGACGTCCATGGCCACGCCGTACCCGTACCCGGCGACGACGCCCACGGCCGTGAGGACGGCGACGTCGCGCCACCCGGGCCGGCCCGTCCGTTTCCGGCCGACCAGGCCGGCGAGCGCACCGACCCAGCCGGCGGCGAAGAGCTGGTACGGCAGCCACGGTCCCAGCCCGCCGGTCACCAGGGCGGAGACCAGCAGCGACGTCGCCCCGAGCAGGAACCCGTAGCTGGCGCCGAACACGTAGCCGCCGCACAGGATGAGCAGGAAGATCGGGCTGAACCCGCCGATGCCGGTGACGACCACGGCCCTCGCCCCGGCGTCCAGCGCGGCCAGCGCGGCGAGGAGGGCCAACCCGCGGGCGTCGAGCCGTCGCGCCCCGACCTCGACGGCCATGGCCGCCGCGGCCGTGCCCAGCCCGATTGCGCTCGTCGCCCACACGCCCGGCGCACCTCGCCCGATGAACGGCCATGCGAAGATGGCGATGCCGACGACCGTGGCCGCGGCCAGCGCGCCGCGGGCCCGGCGGGCGCCGTTCGCGGTGGAGGATGCCTCGGCTGCCCCCGTCCGCCGGGCTGCCCCCGTCCGCCGGGCTGCCCTGTCGGCGCGGGGGAGCGCACCGCCCCGGCCCGTCACCGTGAGCCCCCCGCTGCCGTCACGGCAGGGACTGCACCCACGGCCGGGCTTCCGGTCGTCGCAGGGCTTCCGGTCGTCGCAGGGCTTCCGGTCGTCGCAGGGCTTCCGGTCACCGCCGGGCTCCCCGTCACGGCAGGGCCCCGCCACCACGGGGGACGAGCGCGCCGCCAGCCAGGTGGACGGTACGCCCGCCGAGGTCCCGAGCCAGGTCGTCGTCGTGCGTCGCGACGACGACGGCAGCCCCTCCGGCAGCCAGGGTGTGCACCGTGGCCGACAGTGCCCTGCGAGCGGCGGCGTCCATGCCACGAGTCGGTTCGTCGAGGAGCGCGATCATCGGCCCCCCGGCGAGGACGACCGCCAGCGCGGCCCGCTGCCGCTGGCCTCCGGACAGGTCCCGCGGGTCGCGCTCCGCCAGCTCCGCCAGGCCGAACGCAGCCAGCAGGGCCTGGACGTCCCCCGACGTGCCCGACCACCGTAACGTCTGCTCCACCTCGGCGCGGACACTCGCACGGTGCAGCAGGACGCCTGGTTCTTGCGGCAGGTACGCGACGCGCCCCGGCCGGCGTTCGACGGAGCCGGCGAGCGGGCTGGCGAGGCCGGCGATGGTGCGCAGCAGCGTCGTCTTGCCGGCACCGTTGGCGCCGGTCACGAGCACGATGTCACCCGGTTCCCCGGCCAGGTCGACGTCGCTCGCCAGGGCGCGGCCGGCCACGCCGATGGTTGCGCCCCGGAGGGCGAACGCCTCTGCCGTGCCGGGCGCACGCGCCCGGCACCCCGGGCCGTCACGCGGGCCGAGTGCCGCGAGCAGCCCGTCGTCACCAGCGGCGGCGAGCTCGACCTGGCCAGCTCCCGCAGCCCCGCCGGCGGCGTCCGGCGCGACGACGCTCCCACCGGCCAGGCGCACCACCCGGTCCGCGCCGGTCAGGCGGTCGGCACGGTGCTCGGCGACCACCACGGTGGCACCGCCCTCGGCCAGCGAGGCCAGCAGCCGCTCGAGGGTGGCGGCCCCGGCGGCGTCCAGCTGCGACATGGGCTCGTCGAGGGCGACCACGCGGGGCCCCGACGCCAGCGCCGCCGCCAGCGCGACCCGCTGCCGCTCGCCGCCGGAGAGCGTGCGCAGCCTCCTCGCGGCGAGGCCTTCGATGCCGACCCGCTCGAGGGCGTCGGCGACGCGCCGCCGGATGTCGGCGGGGTCCAGGCCCAGGTTCTCCGGGCCGAAGGCCACCTCGCGCTCCACCGTGCCGCGCACGAAGCCCGACTCGGGCTCCTGGAACACGAACCCGACGTGGCGGGCCAGGTCCCGGGTCGGGCTGGCCACGACGTCCAACCCCGCCACCGTCGCCGAGCCGGCGAAGCGGCCGCCGTGGAAGTGCGGGACCAGGCCGTTCAGGACGCGCAGCAGCGTGGACTTGCCCGCTCCCGAGTCGCCGGCCAGCCAGGTGACGCCGGTGCCGAGGACGAGGTCGACATCGGCGAGCGCCGGCCGGGGCCGGTCCGACCATGCGGGGTAGGTGTACGTCAGGCGTTCCAGCACGGCGACCGGCCGGTGGGCGGGACCGCGGGAGCCGGGCGGGCCGCGACGGCTGCCGACCGCCCGACCGGTTGCGCCGATGCCGGCGCCGGCTCGGGGGCGCACCTCAGCGCTCCTCGCCCGGCACCAGCAGCGCCGCCAGGGCCAGCGCCAGCGCAGGTGCGAGCGCCACCGGGTCGGCGGAGGGCATCGTCGGCGTCGGGTACGCCGCCCACGAGCCGCCAGCGCCGAGCAGCCGTGCGGCGAGCAGCAGCCCCAGTGCCGCCGCCGCGCCCGCACCGACCACGGCGTGCGCCGCCGTCCGGCCGCCTCCCAGGCGCGTGCGGGGACCGCTCCCGAAGGCGCGCGCCTCCATCGACTCGGCAAGCTGCGCCGACCGCTCGATGGCACCGAGGAGCACCGGCACGGCGAGGTCCGCCATGGCCCTGGGGCCGCGCGGGCGCCAGCCCCGCAGGCGCTGGGCGTCACGCACCGCCACGAAGCTCGCCGCGGTGGCGGGCACCAGGTTCAGCGCCGCCCCGAGGGCGGCGCCCGTCCGCTCGAGGGCACGGGGCAGCGCGTCGACGAGGTCCGCCGGCTCCAGGACGACCGACAGGCTGGCGGCCACCGAGACGGCGGCCACCAGCCCCAACGCGATGGCCGCACCCTGGGCGAACGACTCGGCCGTGATCGGGCCGCCGAGCAGGGGCAGCCAGCCGGGCGCGTCGACCAGGACCGTCGCGCCGGTGTGGTCGAGCACGCCGTTCACCACCACCGTCACCACGCCGATGGACGCCAGCCCGAGGGCGAGGGGGCGCAGCCGCCGGTCGGGCGTCCGCCTCCGCACGAGCAGGAGCCATGCGGCGACGAGCACCAGCAGCTGGGTGACCGGGTCGGCCTGGGCGAGGGTCACGGCCAGGCCCGCCAGCGCCCAGGAGGCGACGGCGGCCGGGCGCGTCACGCCGGGCTGGGCGCCGGTGGGGGAGCGGGCGTGCCGGTCGGCGGGTCGTACCGCAGGCCCAGCGAGTCGCCGGGACGCAGGGTGGTGTCGCTCACCCCGGCAGCGGCGTTCTTCCACGCGGCGCCGTCCCGGGACACGAAGAGCGCCCAGTAGTCCTTCCCCGGCGGCAGGCATTCGCTGTAGTGGGCCGGCACGCCGTCGACCTGGCAGATCGCCAGCCCGAAACTGTACTTCTGGGTGCCGAGGGCGACGTGCGCGTCGGCAAGCAGCGAGGTGGCGCTGATCGACGGCGCGGAGAAGCCGACGCAGCGGACGACGACGGTGCCCGGCGCCGTCTCGACGACCACGCGGGCATGGTGTGCGCCGGGGACGCCGGTGCAGGATCCGGTCGGACCGGCGGCGGCGGAAGTGGCGGAGGTGGCCGCACGGGTCGAGCCGGTGGAACCGACGCTGCTCCCGCACGCAGCCAGGCCGGCGGCCAGGACCGGGCCCAGCGCCAGCGCCGCGCCGGCGCGGGTGGCGCGGCGGTGCCGGCCCGCCTGGGCCTCCGCGGCACGGGCGTGC
>JAJZYI010000358.1 GCA_021798135.1 Actinomycetes bacterium
GACCACGCCGGCGCCGAGCACCAGCCCGACGGCCCGGGGAGCGCTCGACAGCCACGCCACCAGCGTCGTCTGCACGTGCTCCACGGCGCGCACCACGCCGGGCGTCGACGACGGGTCCGCCAGGTCGGTCGCCCAGTAGAGGACCAGGTAGGCACCGACGACGACCAGCACGGCGCCGACCAGGCGCTGCAGCACCGGCCCGACGCGCCGCACCCGGCGCAGCGCCGGCGCGCCGGCGTGGGCGACGACCAGCCCGGCGACGGCCAGGAGCAGGCCCATGCCCAGCGCGTAGGCCACGAACGACGCGACGCCGCTGGCCACCCCGTCGCGGCTGAACGAGCCCGACACGCCGGCGACGAACACCGGCAGCGCGCACGACAGGGACGCCACGGCGTAGGCGACGCCGAAGAGCACCATGCCCACCACCGGGCCGCGCCCGCGTCCCGAGGGCACCGCCGGCAGGCGCAGCTTGACGCTCCGGCCGGCGGCGGTCCACGCCCCCACGCCGACGAGCGCCAGGCCGAAGGGGATCATCGCCCAGGGGACCCACCCGAGGACGACGTCCGAGCCGGCGGCCACCAGGGCCCCGAGCGGGGCGAACACCGCCACGAACCCGGCGGTGACGGCGACGGACGCGCCCAGCGCCCGCACCGTGCGCACCGACCACGGCCGCTCGGCGTCCCGGCCGACGAACCCGGTCAGGTACGCGGGCAGCAGCGGGAAGCCGCACGGGTTGAGGGCGGCCACCAGGCCCAGCGTGAAGGCGTACAGCAGCGGCGCGTGCGTCACGGCTCGCCGTCCAGCGCGCCAGCCGGCGTGCCCGTGGCGGCGGCCGCCGGCGTGCCCGTGGCGGCGGCAGCCGGCGTGCCCGTGGCCGCGGTGCCGGTCGCCGCCGCAGCGGCCGCCGCGGCGCGGGCCTGCTCGGCGTCGGCCCGGCGGTCGGCCCGGATGGCTTGGCGCTCCTCGTACTGCATCCACCGGTAGATGAGGATGGAGATGGCGACGAACGTGACGAGCTCGCCGAAGACCCACAGGATGGTGCCGCCGATGTGCGTGTCGGCCACCGTGTGGAACCCGGGGGCCACCGACACGCGGGCGAGGGTGAGGCTCAGCCCGAGCACGGCGTTGACCGGGATGCCGATGGCGAGGAAGCCGATCTTGGCGAGGTACGGCAGGCGCCAGCGGGTCGGGTCCACCCCCACGACCACCGACCACGACAGGTACCCCGCCACCACGAAGTGCAGGTGGGTGTAGTCGTGGAACAGCGGGTGCTCCAGCGAGAGCGTGTACACCGGCGTCATGAAGTAGACGATCATCGTGCCGTACCCGATGACGGCGACGACCGCCGGATGGGTGATGGTCTCGACGACGCGGCTGTGGAGCACCGCGAGGAGGAAGCGCTGGGTCCGGCGCGACGACGCCTGCAGGGCGAGCGTCATCGGGGCGGAGAGCACGTAGAAGATGGCGGCCACGTTCATGAGCAGCAGGTGCTGGATGACGTGGACCCAGAAGACGCTGTCGTCGTACGCCGCCAGGCCGGACTGGACGGCGATCACCATCGTCACCGTCGCGGCCAGGAACGACGCGGTGCGCCACGGCGACCACCGGCGGCCCCGGGCGGCCAGGCGCCGGGCCGACCAGACGTACCACGCGGCCAGCAGCAGCTCGATGGCCAGGGCCAGCATGTCCAGCGGGCCCGTCTGCCAGCCGGTGAGCAGCGTGTGGACGCGCACCGGCGGGGAGATCGGGTTGGCGGCTGCTAGCAGCGTGAACGGCATCGGACGGTCGGCTTTCCTGCAAGGAGGGGCCGGTACCGGCCCACTATGGGGCCGGCGCTCGGCGGCGTCAAACCTACCGCCGGCACCTGGCGCCGCCGGCGCGCCCCTGCCCGGCAGGCAGCCCGGGACCACCCGGCGACCGGGGCGATCCCGGGCCGGGGATCCGGGCGGCCGGCACCCGGGGCTGCCTAGTGTGGGCCCCGATGGTGCGGCGACCGGCACGGGGCAACGGCACCCCGACGCCCGACGGTCGCGCCGGCGCGGCGGACCCCCCGGACAGCCCGCCCGCGGACCCCATGCTGCACGGGCGCCGGCTGCGGGCACTGCGGGCGCTCCCGGCCGGGGAGGCCGTCGCCGACTTCCGCCTGGCGTGCCTGTCGCGGGCCCTCGACGACCGCGAGATCCTGCTCCAGAAGCAGAGCCGGGTCTACTTCCAGATCTCGGGCGCCGGCCACGAGGTGCTGCTCACCGCCCTCGCCCGCTCGCTGCGGCCCGGCTCGGACTGGTTCTTCCCCTACTACCGCGACCGCGCCCTCGCCCTGGCCCTCGGGGTGACGCCCCTGGCCATGCTGCTGCAGGCCGTGGGCTCGGCGGAGGACCCGTCGTCGGGCGGCCGCCAGATGCCGTGCCACTGGGGCGACGCCGCCCGCCACGTCGTCACCCAGTCGAGCCCGACGGGCAGCCAGTGCCTGCCGGCGGTGGGCTGCGCCGAAGCCGGCCGGTACCTGGCGCGCCGCCCCGCCCTCGCCGGCACGGGCGGCACGGCGGCCGGCGACGAGGTCACCTACGTGTCGCTCGGCGAGGGGGCCACGTCGGAGGGCGAGTTCTGGGAGAGCCTGAACACGGCGTGCCGCCTCCACCTGCCGGTGCTGTTCGTGGTGGCGGACAACGGCTACGCCATCTCGGTGCGGGCGGCCGACCAGGCGCCGGCGCCGGTCGCCGAGCTCGTCCGCGGGTTCCGGGGCCTCGCCGTCGCCCGCGTGGACGGCTGGGACTACGCGTCGTGCCGCGCGGTGGGTGCCGCCGCCGTGGCCAGGGTGCGCGCCGGCGAGGGCCCGGGCCTGGTCCACGCCCGGGTCACCCGCCCGTACTCGCACTCGTCCGCCGACAGCCAGGCCAAGTACCGCAGCGCCGGCGAGCTCGCCGAGGAGGCCGGGCACGACCCCCTCGACGTGCTCGAGCGCCAGCTGGTGGCGGCCGGCATCCTCGGGCCCGACGACGCGGCCGGCATC
>JAJZYI010000359.1 GCA_021798135.1 Actinomycetes bacterium
CGCTCGACGCGGTCGGCGCCGCGGCCTGAGCCCGCCGGGCGGCTCCGGCGCGGCCAGCGCCATGGGCGCCGCTCGGGCACGCGCACGGGCGCCCTCGACGCCCCGGGGAGCGGCGCCGTCAGGCGGGGGCCACGGCGGTCGGGCCGGGCACGCCGGTTGCCGCCGAGGGTGCCGGGGCGGCGGCCGGGAGCGGGGCGGGACCGTCCGGCGGCGCCTCGCCGAGGCCCACGTCGACGATCCAGCGCGGGAGGCGGCGGGGCCGCCCGTCGGCGCCGACGGCGGCGTGGCGGGTGGCCGCCGTCGCGCAGCGCTCGCCTCCGACCCGCACCTCGTAGGCCAGGTCGAAGGCGGCTCGCGAGGCGGAGCGGAGCCAGACGAGGACGGTGACGTCGTCGTCGAAGCGCACCGGGCGCTCGTAGCGGACCGTCAGCTCCACCACGGCGAAGTCGATGCCCGTGGCCCTGACGTCGCCATAGGGGTGCCCGGCGGCGCGCAGCAGGTCGACGCGGGCGGCCTCGAGCCATGCGGGGTACGACGCGTGGTGGACGACGCCCATGGCGTCCGTCTCGGCGAACCTGGCGCGGAGGCGGTGCGCGAAGGCGCCGGCGGGGTGCTGTTCCTGGTGGGCCACGGGGTGCAGTGTGCCCCTGGCGGCTTCGCGCCCTCAAGCCCGGCGCTGCGAGGTGGCCACGTCACGGCGCTCGGTGGCGGCTCGCCCGTTCCGGTCGCCCCCAGGCGCCGATCGCTGGCACCGGCGGGCGCGAGCCGCCGGCGACGGGCGGTGCCGGCGCCCGCCGGGACCCGCTCAAGGCGCCCGGTCGCCGTGCCGATCATGAACCCGGCTGGCGGTGCGCCCGCCGGCCCGGCGAGGAGGGGACAGCGATGACGAAGTGCCGAGGGATCCTGGTGCTCCACGACGACGGCTCCGTCGCGGGCTGCACCGCGCAGCCGTGCCCGGGCGCGCAGCTGGCCCGTCACCACGTGATCGTGCGGTGCCACGCCTACGGTGACTGCCCCTCGTGCGCCGAGGGGGCCCTCCGCCGCACGGCCTGAGCACGCACCGGTGTCGGCGGCGCCTCGCCGCGCCCGGCGTCAGGCGACGACGACCGCGGCCAGCGCGACCTGCGCGTCGGCGGCCCCGGTGTCGTGGACCGAGACCCGCACGACGGTGCCCGCCGGTCCCGACCCGAGCAGCGTGCACCGGGCCTCGGCCGGCCCGACCACGGTGGGCGCCAGGAAGTGGAGGACGAACGACCGGCTCCCGGATCCGTCCTCGGCGGAGACCGGCCGGGCAGGGCCCGGGCCGGCCGGGACGCGGTGGCCCGGGCCTGCAGGGAAGCGGTCACCCGGGTCGGCCAGGACGCGGTCGCCCGGTTCGGCGCCCGCCAAGGCGGCGTGGCGCGCCGCCCGGTCCAGCAGGACCGACATCGCCCCTCCGTGGAGGATGCCCCAGGGGTTGCGGAGGTGCGGCTGCAGCTCCAGGCGGACGGTGCGGTCGTCGACCGCGTGGAGGGCGTAGGCGTCGGCCGTGGCCGCCGTGCTGGGCGGGCGGGTCAGCCGGCGGTGCAGGGGGCGGGCGAAGCCGAGGTCGAGCCCGTCGGGGCGCCGCACGGCCGACGTGACGGCCACCTCGGCCAGCACCGGCCCCGCCTGCGGGTCCTCGCCGTCGGTGAACCGCACCAGCGAGACGGCGGAGCGGTCGCCCGAGCGCAGGACCGTCGCCGTGACGCCCAGCGGGCCGGCGGCCCGAGCCCGGTCGATGCGGGCGGCCATGGTGGTGGTGACGACCCAGGCGGGCATGACAGACAGCCCCGATGCCACGCCGCCCACGATGTCGGCGGCGCCGAGGAGCGCGCCGGGGTCGACCGCCCCGTCGGCCCCGAGGACGCGGTAGCCGGCCCGCAGCACGCCCTGCAGGCGCGACGCCGCCATGCCGGTCAGCTCGGTGTACTCCAGGCCGAAGTCCTCGGCGTGCCAGTCGGTGCGCGGATCGGCCCCCGAGGGCGAAGCGGGGCCGCTGCCCGACCTGGGTCGGGCAGGCGGGGCGCCCGCGGGGCGGTCCGGTCCCGGGGCCGCGGGCGTCACCGGGCCTCACCGCCGCTCGACCGGCCGTGGTCCGCCCGGTCCGGCGCCGCCGGACCCGCCACCACTACCCGGGCGTGGAGGGTGGTGGCGGGGTCGTCGGCGACGATGTCGACGGACGCCGCCGACCGCCCGCGGTCGTCGGGGACCCGGTCCACGACGGCCCGCAGCCGCCCGGTGGCCACCGGCCGGAGGGCGGTGACGTGGAGCTCGGTCACGTGGAGCGCTGGCACGTGGAGCGCTGGCACGTGGAGCTGGGGCGCCTGCAGCGCAGGCGCCTGCGGCATGGTGGCCGGCAGGCCGGCGCCCGGGGCTCCCGGTGGCGCCGGGGCCGACAGGGCCGCCGACGCGAGCGCGGCGAGCGCCCCGGCCGGCGTGCCAGCGGCGCCGGGCTCCGGTGGCACGCCGGGCTCCAGCCACCAGCCGCTGCCGTCCCGGTGGAGGCCGAAGGCCCGCAGGTCCCAGCCAGCGGCCGCCTCGGGGCCGGAACCCGCGCTGGCGGACCGCGGCACGCCCGGTGCGCCGACGGTGCCGGCGGGCTCGTCCCCGGCCCCGGCGGGCTCCACGCGGGCAGGCCCGGCAGCCGGCGCGAGCGTCATCGAGGCCCAGCCGAACGGCCGGGCCTCACCCCCGGCGCCCTGGCTCTCCAGGGTTCCCTCGAGCACGTGCACCGTCTTGCCGCGGCGCACGGTGCGCACGGCGGCCCGGACGGGCCCGTCCGGCCACGACCACAGGCGCAGCGTGAGGTCTGCGGTCACGGGCGGCACGGGGCACCGCTCACCGGCGGGGACGGCGCGGCCCGTGGCCTCCACCAGCGCGGCGAGCGCGCCGCACGTGAGGTCGGGGGTCGCCTCCGGCCCGGCGGCCGGGCCCCCCGCTCCGGGCCGGCCTGCCGGCGGCGCGGGAAGGGTCCCGATGGCGCC
>JAJZYI010000360.1 GCA_021798135.1 Actinomycetes bacterium
ATCGGCCGGCTCCCCGGCGAACGCAGCTGTCTCGGCCTGGTCTGGGCCGTGCTCGATCGGGCCAGCCGCGGCTGGCGAGGCGTCACCATGACCCCCGCCACCGTCCGACAGCTCCAAGAACTACGCCGCCAACTCCTCGACCCACCCACCGCCGGAGACCCCGGCGGCCAGCTCGACGAGACCGTTACAGCCGCCGCCTAACATCACCACCAGGAACCTGCGTCCGCCGCCGATTTTCCACCGGACATGGGACGCCACCGCCGGCACCGGCAGCACGGGAACAGCGCTCCAGGTTCGTCCGACGCTGGAACGGTAGCAGTGCTGTCAAGCTGTGCCCCGGCTTTTGCAGGCACCACACGACGGAGCGTGGTTGCCGCTCGGTGCCGGTCGGTGGTGTGGGGTTCCGGGGTGGTCGGGCTCTCCCGCAGCGTGCCTTGCCCGCGCGGTGTGCTCTCGCGTCTGGCGGTGACTGCCCAGGTGTGGTGCGCCAGGTTTGGTGGGCCGGGTGTGGTCACCTGGCCCGGCGCGGCTCGAGCCGTGGCGTGCTCCCGGTGCTGGCACCGCGAGAACCTTGACGGGACCTTCGCGCGGGGAGATACTGCCGCTCGCAGAGATGCGGCGCCGGACGTCGTCAGCAACGGCCGTCGGACGGCAGCAGGGCAGTCATGTCTGGGCAGGCGCAGTCGGGTGGCGGGACGCGGCTCCTCAGGGGCGAACGCATCGTCGGCTCGTGCCATGCCTGGAGCGGGATGCGGTGGAAGGCGGCAGTCGATGGGCGTGGAGGGGGCGGACCGATCGCTGGACCAGCGTGAGGTCAGGGCGGCGTTCGCGGAGCAGCTGTCGTGGCCCGATGATCGCCTGCTCGACTGGGCCAGCCGGGTGGTGTCCGTGCCCAACGCCGGGCCGGCGGACTCGTTCGCGCTGCACGCCCCGCTTGAGCTGATGGCGCGTGCAGCGCTGCTGCCGCTGGTGCGTGCCGAGCACCGGGACCACGCGCGCGAACGGATCGCGTGGCTCGCCGCCGAGTACCAGGGCACCGATCTGCTGGGCGCGGATCCGGGCAGCACCGGTGACCGGTTGCCGGAGGACGGGACGACGTCCGTCGATGACCTGCTGACGGAGCTGCTCCAGGCCCTGGAGGCAGCCGACCTGCCGGCGGTCGACAGCTGCACCCGCGTGCTCGCCGCGGCGCTCACCGCCGACGCGCTCAGGCGGGCGCTCGGCCCGGTGGTCGCCCCGTCGCTCGCCGCCGCGGCCCACGGCAGCATCGCGCTCAACCTGCTGGGCAGGACGCCGGCAGTGCGGCGGTCGGTGCTCCGGGGGGCGCTGCGCGAGATCGGCCGGCAGGCACCGGCGACCGTGGCCACCGCCGGGCTGGCCGCGGGTGACCGACCGCTCGTCGACGCGCTGCTCGCCGCGCCGATGCTGGAGGTGACCGGCCCGGAGCGCATCATGCCGATGGTGCGTGCCGGAGCGCCTGCCGCCGCCGAGCTGCTCGCGGACGTGTCGAGCGACCCGGTGCAGGCGACCCGGGCGCTCAGCCGCGTGGCCGCGTGGTCGATGCTGCAGGACGATCCGGAGCACGCCCCCTACGGCTGGACGCACACCCTCACGATCCCCCAAGCCGTCATGTCCATCGGGCTCCCGCCGCGTGACGCCGTGGCCATCGCTGGGTCGCAGGTGGTCGGGTTCCGGGCGTCGATGGGAACCCGCCCGCTCGACCCGGCGGCCGTGGTGGAGCCCGACCACGACACCGTGCAGGCGCTCGCCACCGGGGCGTCGCTCCACTTCGACGCGCACCTCGTCAAGTACACGCTCGCCTGCTTCGACGCCGCCGCGGCCGACCCCGAGATGGCGGGGCTCTACCTCGCCGCGGCGTCGAACCTGGCGAGGTGGTGGTCGTCGCAGCCCGACGACGGCTTCTTCGACCGGCCATCGCTCGACCTGGCCAGGCAGCCGTGATGAGCGCGGCCCGCACGGCGACAGATCGGCGCCGGCGCTGGCGTGCGGCCGGCCGGACAGGCGGGAGCGGCGCGACCACCTCCTAGGTGACCTGTGCCGATCGCCGTCCCGTCCCGGAGGCCCACCGGAGCGAGCCTCGGTACCTCGGCTACCGCGCTCGCGAGGGGGGCCACTCGTTCGCCAGGTGCTTCACCCCCGACGTCGAGCCTCCACCCGGCCACGTGGAGCAGGGGCTGCAGCGCCTGGCCATCCGGTTCGTCGATCCTGGCCGCCTCGGCTCCGAGGAGCGGCCGGGCACCCTCCACGTCTGCGCCCGGGTCGGGCCGAGCGAGGTTCCCGTCGTCAGCGGGTGGCTGGTGCAGCAGATCCGGCCCACGGACGACGGCTGCGAGATCGAGATGCGGAGCCGCTTCTTCCTGTCGGGAGCTGTGCTCCTGCCGGTCCCCCCGGCGGCCACGGTGCGGCCGGCGGCGACGCGCCTGCTCGCCGCCCCTCTGGTGCGTCGGATCGCGCCTGCGGTCGCCGCGCGGGTAGCCGCTCGGGTGACCGGTGGGGGTTTCGGCGCCGACCTGCTGCACCACTGTGCCACGGAGATGAGCCATCTGGCCCGGTTCCTCCCGGCACTGCACGAAGCGTTCGGCGACGCTCCCTGGGCGGGGGGAGCCGGGCGTACGCTGGCCCCATGGCGCAGGCCGGCGGCGACGCGGCAGGACAGCGGTCCGGCGCAAGCGGCCAGGGCAGCCGCCCGTGGCAGGGAGGCGGGCGCCGGAGCGGTCGGACGGGCCTGGCCGGGTCGGTCTCGTGCCCGGCGAGCTCGTGGCTGCCGGCGCCGTCGGCCAAGCCGCCCTCCCCCGGACCGCCAGGTGCGCCGGCGGCGCCTGCCCCGGCGCCGGCCACCGGCGTGCGCGCTCCCGGGGAGGGCGCCGTCACCCTGCCGCCGGCGTGGCCCAAGGCCCGCCGCGGCATCCGGTCGGTGTTCGGCGTCGACCTGGTGCTGCTGCACGCTCCCGCGGTGTTC
>JAJZYI010000361.1 GCA_021798135.1 Actinomycetes bacterium
GACCCCACGATTATGAGCCGTGTGCTCTGACCAACTGAGCTACGCCGCCAGGCGAGCCCCCTGTCGGAATCGAACCGACGACACCAGCCTTACCATGGCTGTGCTCTGCCGACTGAGCTAAGGGGGCTTGGCACGTCCCGGACGTGCCCGCAGATCATAGTCGACCCGGTGGCCGTCCCTACACTGGGGCCGTGCCCCCCCGTGGACGGTGCTGATGGAGCTGCGGCTGATCACGCCGGGCGACGCCGAGGCGACCCGGCGGATCTACAACGCCGAGGTCACGGGGTCGACCGCCACGTTCGACCTCCGCCCCCGCAGCGCGGAGGAGCACCGTCGCTGGGTGGAGGCGCACCTGGGCGCGCACCCGGCCGTGGTGGCCGAGGTCGACGGCGCCGTGGCCGGCTTCGCCTCGATCTCGCCGTACCGGTCGCGCCCGGCCTACGCCACCACGGTGGAGGACTCCGTCTACGTCGCAGGGGGCTGGCGAGGCCGGGGCATCGGCGCCGCGTTGCTGGCCGACGTGGTCCGGCGGGCCACCGAGCACGGGTTCCACACGGTGCTCGCCCGCGTCGAGGCCTCCAACGACGCGTCGGTCAGGGTGCACGAACGCTGCGGCTTCGCCGTGGTCGGCACGGAGCGGCAGATCGGCCGCAAGTTCGGCCGGTGGCTCGACGTCACGGTCCTGCAGAAGCTCCTGTGAGCCCGGGGCCGCCGCCGGGTCCGGAGCTCGCCGCCGCATCGCCGCCGGCCCCCGTCGCGCTGGCAGAGGCCCCCCGCAGCTCGCCGCCGCTCCGGCGCCGGTCTCAGCGAGGCAGGGCGACCAGGTCGTCGGCGGGCGGATCGCCGACCCGGCCCGTCCGGGAGCGCCCGAGCGGCGTCAGCGGGACCGTGAGGATGAACAGCAGGGCCAGGAGCGCCACGGCGATGGTGGCCGGATGGCCCGGGAGCTCGCCGAGCAGCTGGCGGCCACCGGGCAACCCGATGAAGGCCGTGGCCATCGACAGCCCGACGAGCCACGGGCGCAGGCGTGCCGAGGCGACCGGGGCGAGCACCACGAACCCCCACGACAGGTACCACGGCTGCACCACGGGGCCCAGGACGACGACGAGCACCAGCGACGCCCCCATGGCCCGCAGCGTCCCGAACCGGTCGACGTTGAACAGCAGCCAGACGCCGGCACCGGCCGCGCCGAGGAGGCCCAGGACCCTCGTGAGCGAGCGGATGTCGTGCCCGGCGACGTGGATGCCCACGCCGTGGACGACGTGGGTGAGCAGCAGGCCCACCCCGGTGGCGGGGGCCAGCCACGACGTGACGGTGCCCGGCGTCATCAGGTTGCCGATCCACCCCCAGCCGAGCCCGGCGGCGAACGACAGCACGGCCATGACCGCGAGCGCCATGGCGCCTGCGGCGGCGGTCGGGCGCAGCCGCTGGCGCCAGGGCACGCCTGGACCCAGCCGCGTCCAGCCGATGTAGAGGACACCGATGGCCGCCGGTGCCTTCACGGCCGTACCCATCGCGCACAGCACGATGCCGGCCACCGGGTGCCCGCGGCGCGCGGCGGCGATGCCGAGGACCAGGAACCCGATCATGAGCGCGTCGTTGTGGGCGCCGCCGACGAGGTGCAGCACCACCACCGGGTTGAGCACCGCCAGCGAGAAGGCCGCTGCCGCGTCGCGCCCGTAGCTGCGGGCGAGCATGGGGATGGCGGCGGCGAGCATCGCCACGCCGCCGAGCTCGAGCAGGCGCAGCACCACCACGGTGGCGAGCTCGTTGTGCATGGTGAGGGTGACGATGAACCCGTCGAGCTGCAGGAACAGCGGGCCGTAGGGCGCGGGGGCGTTGCCCCAGATCTGGTCCACCAGCCGCTGGTACGGGGCGCCCGAGCCGAGCACGTTCGGCCCGTAGTGGTACGGGCTGATGTGGTGGCTCATCATCTCGCCCTGGGCGGCGTAGGAGTACACGTCGTGGCTGAACAGCGGCGGCGCCACGAGCATGGGCAGGCACCACAGCGCCAGCACCAGCGCCACCGACCGCACCGGCACGCCGGGCACGCTGGCCAGCGTCCGGGTCATCGAGAACCAGGCCCGCATGAGCAGCAGGAGCCCGCCGTACACCGCGACCAGCCCGAGGAAGAGGCCGCCGGTGGAGGTGTGGGCGCCGACCGCGGGCACGCCGAAGAACCACGAGCCCGGCAGCTTCAGCGCGAAGGGGGACTGGGGCTGCGAGGCGCCGGCGGCGATCGCGACCAGGCCGACGAAGCCCATGATGGCGGGCCGGACGAGCAGGCTCGAGCCGGTGCCCTCCACGGTGGCCGGGTCGATGTCCGGCCCCACGATGGCGTTGAACGGCCAGCGGTGCCGCATGGCCGAGTCCCACGCGTTGATGCGGTCCAGCACCCGGTCGAGCCCGGCGGGTATCGACGTGCTGAACCCGCCCCGCCCGTCGGATGCCGCCAGCGGCGCCGACGGCCGCCGGTCACCGGTCGTGCCGGCTGGCGGATCCTCCGGCATGCCGGGCGCGGGGCGCACGGCTGCTCCGTTCTCGGTCTGGTCCACGGGTCCTCTGTCCTCGGTCTGGGTGCTCGGCTGGGCCCGCACCGGCGGCCAGGCGCGCCCGGCGGCCGCGACGACAGCCCGGCGCGCATGGTCGCTGGGTCTCGCCCCACCGCCGCCGCTCGGCGCCGACCGACCGGTCGCGCGCCCTGGGCGCGTGAGTTCGTAACGTCATTGTAACGAGGCACCCCGCCGAGGCAAAGTCACCCCCGGAGCCCCGCCGGACCTCCCGAGGAGGCCGACGACCGGCGGCCTCTCCCGGGCCCGCCGGCCGGCCCAGCGTGCCGTGGCGGCCCAGCGTGCCGTGGCGGCCCAGCGTGCCGTGGCGGCCCAGCGTGCCGTGGCGGCCCAGCGTGCCGTGGCGGCCCAGCGTGCCGTGGCGGCTCAGCGTGCCGTGG
>JAJZYI010000362.1 GCA_021798135.1 Actinomycetes bacterium
GCCGCCGCTCGCCGCGGTGGCATGGCGGGCCGCAGCGCCGGACGACGACCCGGGGCGCGCCGGCCCGGTGCCGGGCAGGCGCAGCAGCAGCACGACGAGGCCAGCGACGACGACGGCCACCGCCGCGCCGGCGATCCTGCGACGGCGCGCCACCTCCGACCGGCTGAACTGCCGCCGGTGGCTGGGACCGTGCGCCGCCCGCCGGACCCCGTGTCCCGACGGCAGCGGTCCCGGCTCACCGGTGGCGTCGCCCCCTCCGGCATGGCCCGGCCCGTCGGGCCCGAGCGGGCCCTCCGGCCCGGTCACCGGATCGCCCCGGGTCGACCGGTCACCTGCCAGATACTCAACGCCATAGCTGATCGTTTAGTTGGTAGATTCATGTTGTGTCAAGGCACCCCCCTCCTCCCGACCGTCCGCCGGCGCCCTCGCCGGCCGGAGCGGTGCGCCAGCTCCGGTTCGACACGGGTGCCCGTCCCTTCCTGGTGCTCATGGAGCTGACCCGGGCGTGCGCGCTGGCCTGCGACCACTGCCGCGCCGAGTCCCGCGACGCCCCCGACGCCGACGACCTGACGACGGCCGAGATCGCCGGCGTCCTCGACGACCTCGCCAGCCTCGGCGCGCCGCGCCCGGTGATCGTGCTGAGCGGCGGCGACCCGCTGCGCCGGCCCGACCTTACCGACATCGTGAGCCACGCGTCGCGGGCGGGCCTGACCGTGGCGGTCTCCCCTGCGGGCACGCCGCTCGCCACCGGCGAGCGGCTCGCCGAGCTGCGGGGCGCGGGGGCGTCCGCCGTCTCCTTCTCGATCGACGGCAGCCCGGCCACCCACGACGGGTTCCGCGGCGTGCCCGGCTCGTACGACTGGACGGTGGCGGGCTGCCGGGCGGCGCGCCGCGCCGGGCTCCGCCTGCAGGTCAACACCACCGTGAGCGCTCGCACGGTGCGGGACCTGCCGGCGGTGGCCCGCACGGTCATGGAGCTCGGCGCCAGCCTGTGGAGCGTGTTCTTCCTGGTGCCGGTGGGCCGCGGCGCCGCCCTGGGCGCGCTGTCCGCCGACGAGACGGAGGACGTGCTGGTCGCGCTGCACGAGATCTCGGGCACCGTGCCCCTCAAGACGACCGAGGCGCCGCAGTACCGCCGCGTCGTCCTGGGCGCCCCGGCCGCAGGAGCGGGTGCCGCCCGGGCAGGTGCCGGAGCGGGTGCCGCCGGGGCAGGTGCCGGGGCCGCGCAAGGCGGCGCCGGGCGCGGCCCCCTCTACCACGCCCTGCACCGCGGCTTCGCCGAGCTGGTGGCGACGCCCCCCACCGCGGGTGCCGCCGGGAAGGCCCCCGCGGACCGCCCGCGGACCGAGGGTCGGCGCCCGCTCGCGGTAGGCGACGGCCGCGGCGTGGTCTTCGTGTCCCGACGCGGCGACGTGTGCCCCAGCGGGTTCCTTCCCCTGGTCGCGGGGAACGTCCGCACGCAGCCCCTGACCGAGATCTACGCCCGGGCCCCGCTGCTCCGGTCGCTGCGCGATCCGGAGCAGCTGAAGGGCCGCTGCGGCCGGTGCGAGCTGGCCACCGTCTGCGGGGGCTCGCGGGCGCAGGCCTACGCCGCCACGGGCGACCCGCTGCAGGAGGACCCTCGCTGTCCCTACGTGCCCGCGGGCGCCGCCGGCGCGCGGCACGGCACCGCGGCATCGGGGAGTGTCGTGTAATCAAGTAATGCTGTGATACTGTAGGACCATGCGCGAGCGATGGATCGACCCCGAGGAGCGCGGCATGCCGCGCCACCGCGGCCGGGGCCCGGGCGGCCGCCGCGGTCCCGGACGGCGCTACCAGGAGCGCCGCACCACGCCGGCGGACCGCGAGCGGATCGCCGCGTGGTTCACCGGCCGCCTCGCCGGCGGCCCGGTCGCCGGCGTCGACGCGTCGGCGGCGCCCGACGTGTCCGTGGACGACGACGAGATCCTGGTCGTGCTGCGGCTCCCCGACGTGCCGATGCCCGGCGACGCCGACCAGGGCCAGCGGGAGACCGCCGAGGAGGCGAGGATCGGCGGGTTCCGGGCCGACACGCGCGGGGAGCGCATCCGGGTCGCGGAGGAGGCCGAGGCGGCGTTCGGGCGCGCCGTGTCGTGGGGGGCGCGCTGCGGCGGCACGACCAGCCTGTTCACGACCGCCGCCGTCCCGGTCATGACCCGCCTCCGCATGGCCGAGCGGCGCGTCCTCGACACGCTCATCGACGGCGGGGTGGCGCGCAGCCGCAGCGACGCCCTGGCGTGGTGCGTGCGCCTGGTGGCCGAGCACGAGGAGCCGTGGTTCGCCGACCTCCGGGCAGCGTTCGAGCACGTGGAGCAGGTCCGCGACCGCGGCCCCCGCCCGAACGGGGGCGACGCCTGACGCCGGGCCGACCGGGCGCGGGAGCGACCGCGCCTGCGAGACTCCCGTCCATGCCCGAGGAGGAGCGACCGGCTGCACCCGCCGCCGCCGGCACCGGGGCGGTGCCCTCGGAACCGGGTGCGGGCGGTCCCGGCGACGACCCCGGAGCGGCAGCCACGCCACCGGCTCCCGCCGGCGGGCCGGCCGCCCGGGCCGGCACGGCCGGGGACGGCTCCTTCATCGACGGCCTGGCGGAGCGCATCCTGGGGCCCCGCCGGTACACCGCCGACGAGGTCGGCGCGGCCGTCGGGATCGCCGTCGACGACATCGACCCGCTGTGGATGGAGCTCGGCTTCGCTCCCGTGGAGCGGGACCAGCCGCTGTTCACCGACGCCGACGTCGACGCGCTGCGCCTGCTCGTCTCGGCCCGCCAGGCCGGCCTGCTCGGCGACGACGTGGCGACCGCCCTGGCCCGCGTCCTCGGCCAGGCGCTGGCACGGGTCTCCGCGACGTACGCGCAGCTCCTGGCGCCGGCCATCGCCGCCCTGGCCGCCGGCTCCGCCGCCCCTGGCACCCCCGCC
>JAJZYI010000363.1 GCA_021798135.1 Actinomycetes bacterium
CCGCCCTCGACCGGCTGGGGGTGGGCCCCGGCTGGCGCTGCGTCGACGTCGGGGCCGGCGCCGGCGACGTGTCGGTGGCGCTGGCCGCCATCGTGGGCCGGTCCGGGCGCGTCTACGCCGTCGACAGCGACCCGTTCGCCCGCGACGAGGTCGCCGCCGCCGCCGCCGAGCACACCCAGGTCCTCGCCATCACCCAGGCCGCGGAGGACCTCGTCCTCCCCGAACCCGTGGACCTGGCCTTCTGCCGCTTCCTGCTGCTCCACGTGATCGACCCCGCCGTCGTCCTCACCCGCATGGCGGGGGCCGTCCGCCCCGGCGGCTGGGTGGTCGCCCAGGAGCCGATCACGACCGCCGGGCGCGTCGGGGGCACCCCGCTGTCGATGCCCGGCGCCCGGCACCCCGACGTCGGCGCCGTCCTCCCCGCGCTCGCCCGCCGGGCCGGGCTCGACCTGGTGGACGCCTGGGCCGAGGCACCGGCAGGGATCGGGCCGGGCCCGGTCACGGCCTATCTCGCCGCGCTCACCGGGGTCGACCCGGGCGACGACCCCGTGGTGCTCCCGCCCCTCGTCACCGTGCTGGGACGGGTGCCGGACGGGCGGTAACCTTGGCCGGCGTGACCGACGCGCCGACCCCCGACCTGGCTGCCGCCACCGACGCGCTGCGGTGCGCGTCCGCTGTGGTCGCCGCCGCCACCGCCCAGCTCGCTCCCCCCGGAGCCGTCGACGCGAACCAGGTCCTCGCCTACGACCTGGCGCACGCCGCAGCCGCCGTCCGCACCGCCCAGGCGGCCATCGACTACGGGGCACGCGGGCCGGACGAGGCCCGCCTGGCGTGCGCCTTCGTGGCCGACGCCATCGCCGAGCTGGCCGCCCGGGTCGTCGGACGCGAGGCCGAGTGGGGCGTCGACCCGGCGTGGATGGCCCCCGCTGCCGCCTTCGTCGCCGTCCACCGGAACCCCGCCGCCCTGGCGGCACTGTGCGGCGTGACCGGCGACAGGCACCTCGACGGCGACTTCGAGCTCGTCCGCGAGACGTTCCACCGCTTCGCCGAGGAGCAGCTCCGCCCGAGGGCGGAGCACATCCACCGCGCCAACGCCGACATCCCCGAGGACGTGATCGCCGGCCTCGGCGACATGGGCGCGCTCGGCCTGTCCATCCCCGAGGAGTACGGCGGCTTCGCCGGCGGCGGCGACAGCGACTACCTCGGCATGGTGGTGGCGACCGAGGAGCTGGCCTGGGGCTCCCTCGGCGCCGGCGGCTCGCTCATCACCAGGCCGGAGATCCTGGCCCGGGCGCTGCTCGCCGGCGGCAGCGAGGAGCAGAAGCAGCAGTGGCTGCCCAAGCTCGCCTCGGGCGAGGTCATGAACGCCGTCGCCGTCACCGAGCCGGACTACGGCTCGGACGTCGCCAACATCTCGACGACCGCCACCCCCACCGAGGGCGGCTGGCTCGTCAACGGCGTCAAGACCTGGTGCACCTTCGCGGCGCGCGCCGACGTCCTCATGCTGCTGGCCCGCACCGACCCCGACCGGAGCAAGGCCCACCGGGGCCTGTCGCTGTTCGTCGTCCCCAAGCCGCGCGGCGACGCGCACGGCTTCGCCTTCACGCAGGACCCCGCCGCCGACGGCCGCGGCGGTCCAGCCGGCACCATGGAGGGACGCCCCATCGACACCCTCGGCTACCGCGGCATGCACTCCTACGAGATCGCCTTCGACAACTGGTTCGTCCCCGACGCCAACCTGGTGGGCGGTCCCGACGGCGCGGGACGCGGCTTCTACCTGCAGATGGCCGGCTTCGAGAACGGCCGCCTGCAGACCGCGGCGCGAGCACTGGGCGTCATGCAGGCGGCCTACGAGGCGGCGTTCGACTACGCGGCCAACCGCAACGTGTTCGGCCAGCCGATCCTGCAGTACCAGCTCACCCGGGTGAAGCTGGCCCGGATGGCCGTGATCATCCAGGCCACCCGGCAGTTCGCCTACGAGGTGGCGCGCCTGATGGCCAAGGGCGAAGGCACGCTCGAGGCGTCGATGCTCAAGGCGTACGTGTGCCGGGCGGCCGAGTGGGTCACGCGCGAGGCGATGCAGATCCACGGCGGGATGGGGTACGCCGAGGAGTACCCGGTCAGTCGCTACTTCGTGGACGCACGGGTGCTCTCGATCTTCGAGGGGGCCGACGAGACGCTCGCGCTCAAGGTCGTCGCCCGCCGGCTCGTGGAGCAGGCATCGGGGTGAGGCGGGGGCCCGGCGCAGCGGCAGCGCTGGCCACCGCCGTAGTGGCGGCGGGTGCCGTCCTGGCCGCCTGCGGCTCCGGCTCGCCGTCGGCATCGCCCGCGTCGATCGGCCCTGCCGACGAGGTCACGGTCGCGCAGCTGGGCTCCCTGGGCACCGTGCTCGTCGACGGCCAGGGCTACACGCTCTACGCCTACGCGCCCGACAACCACTCGGGCACCTCGCACTGCACCAGCATCTGCCCGGTGCTGTGGCCCCCGCTGACCCTGGCCGCGGGCACGACGGCGCCGGTGGCCGGGCCGGGCATCGACCGCTCGCTGCTCGGGACCACGACCCGCCCGGGAGGTGCTGTGCAGGTCACCTACGGTGGTTGGCCCCTGTACCGGTGGACCGGCGACGCCAGACCCGGAGCGCACACCGGCCAGGGGCTCTACAACGCCGGGGGGTACTGGTACGTGGTCCGGCCCGACGGGAGCGTGGAGCGCTGACCACCGGGTCCCGCGATGGTCGCCGCCAGGCCACGCCACGACCGGCCCGGGACGACCACGCCGGGACGCCGGCCATACCGACCAGGGCGGTGCCGGACACCGCCGGACCGACCACCGGAGGAGCCGTGCCGCTCGACCCCCAAGCCCGATCGCTGCTCGACCAGATCGCCGCGGGCGACCCCCGCCCGCTGTCGGAGGTGGACCTCGCCGA
>JAJZYI010000364.1 GCA_021798135.1 Actinomycetes bacterium
GTGCCCACGCCGACGCCGAGGCCCGCAGCCGGGTCGGCACCCCCCGCACGGCACCAGCCGGCGCGCCGACATCGCGCTGGCCCGGCACGGCACCACGGGCCAACGCGCCGCGAACGAGGAGGACGGTGACGTGATCGACGCGACGGGCATGCCCCAGCGAGCCGTGGTGATCGGGGGCACGTCGGACCTGGCCCGCGCCGTCTGCCGGGCCCTGGCCGCCCGGCGCCTGCGGCACGTGGTCCTCGCCGGCCGGGACGCCACGGCGCTCGAGTCCGTGGCCGAAGAGCTGCGCTCGGCGGGCGTGGAGCAGGTCGTGCCGGTGCCGTACGACGTCACCGACGTGCGGGCGCACGCCAAGCTGGTCGAGGCGGCCACGGCGGCCCTGGGCCAGGTCGACCTGGTGCTGGTGGCCGCGGGAACGCTCGGGGAGCAGGAGGTCGCCGAACGGGACCCCGCCGAGACCGCCCGGGTCCTCGACACCAACCTGACCGGGCCGGCCGCCGCGCTGACCGCCTTCGCCTCGCTGCTGCGCCGCCAGGGCCAGGGGCGGCTCGTCGTGCTGTCGTCCGTCGCCGGCGTCCGGGTCAGGCGCTCCAACTTCGTCTACGGCGCGTCCAAGGCCGGTCTCGACGCGTTCGCCCTCGGCCTGGCCGACGCGCTGGAGGGCACCGGTGCCGGCGTGACCGTCGTCCGACCCGGCTGGGTCGCCACCCGCATGACCGCGGGCCGGGAGCCCGCGCCCTTCGCCACGACCGCCGAGGCCGTGGCTGCCGACGTCGTCGCCGGTCTCGGCCGCGGCGCCCGCGTCGTGTGGTCGCCGTCCGTGCTGCGCTACGTGTTCGGCGTCCTGCGGTTCCTTCCCGGGCCCATCTGGCGGCGCATGCCCGGGTGACCCGGCCAACACCGGCCACGCGCCCACTACGGCGTAGCGCTGCTGCCAGACGGTGCCCTGGCACCGGCGGGGTCAACCGCTCCGGCGCTGGCGGGGGCGTCACCCGGCGGGTCCGGCGTGCGCGGCCGGTGCTGCAGCGCCCGCCGTTCCACCAGCCGCCACGACAGCTCGGCCATGGCGAAGGCCAGCCCGACGGCGATGACGTCGCCCAGGGCACCGTCCCCGCGGAACCAGGCGAGCAGCGGGTAGTGCCAGAGGTAGAGGGCGTACGACCGCCTGCCGACGTAGCGCAGCCAGCCCATCCGGCACGCCCGTGCGAGCGCGCCCGCAGGTCGGGCCGCCACCAGCGCGACCAGCAGGGCACAGGCCACGGACATGCCGGCCGTGGCCACGGTGGCAGCGCCCGGGGCGCTGCCTAGCGGCGCTTCCCACACCGCCGCCACCAACCAGCCGCCGGCGGCCGTGCACAGCGCGGCACCGACAGCCTGCCCGACTCGAGTCCCCAGGAAGCGGTGGAGCGCGCCGCTCGCCCACCACAGCCCGGCGGCCGCACCGAGCAGCAGCCCCTGGGATCGGGTCCAGGTGGAGAAGTACGCGAAGTGCGACCCGCCGGCGTGGCCCCACACCACGAACGTCGCTGCCACCGAGGCCCCGGCCAGCGCCAGGGCACCGGTCGCGGCCAGGCCGGCGCCCGCTGTCCGGCGAGCTCCGGAGGCCCCGACGGGTCGCTCCACGGCACCGGAGGCCCCGACGGGTCGCTCCACGGCACCGGAGGCCCGGACGGGTCGTTCCACGGCACCGGAGGACCCGCCCGGGCTGCGGACAGCTCCGCGGCCACCGACCGAGCGCGCCGGTGCCACGCCCCGCCCCGACAGCCGGCGGCCGCGGCCCGTCACCTGGTCGACCGAACGCTCCCGACGGCTCGGCGCCACGCCCCGACCCGACAGCCGGCGGCCGCGACGGGCCATGCAAAGCAGGCCCGCGAGCAGGACGCCCCACACCAGGTAGAACTGCACCTCCACCGACAGCGTCCACAGGTGGCCGACGGGGGCTCCTTCGCCCCATCTCCAGTGGTAGGCGATGGCCAGGTTGTACAGGTAGCTCGCGACGCCGGCGGCGGCGTGCAGGTCCGCCGTGAAGGCGACGGGAGCGGCGGGACCGGCGGCACCGGGAACGCCCCCGAACCAGGGCTGGTGCCCGAAGGCGGCGGCAACGACCAGGTAGCAGGCCAGGAAGGTGCCGAGCGCGGGAAGCAGGCGCAGCGCTCGCCTGGCCGCGAAGCGCCGCAGCGACACGCCGCCGGTGCGCTGCCACTCCTGGACGATCAGCGCGGTGATGAGGAACCCGCTCAGCCCGAAGAACAGGTCGACGCCGACGTACCCGGCCGTCGGGAGCAGGCCCGAGCGCAGGTGGTAGGCGAGCACGGTCAGGAAGGCCAGCCCGCGCAGGCCGTCGAGGGCGGCGACGTGCCCCGGGCCCGGTCCGTGCCGCTGGTCGGCCGACCCCGGGACGGGGCCGGTGCGCCTGCGCCCGACGTCGGACGGACTGCTGGGCGTCGGGCTTCGGCCGGTGCCGGCCGCTCGGGTCGGGGTTCGCGCTCCGGTCAGCATTGCCGACGACAACCTTCCCAGCCGGGCATGGCCGTAGCCTGGGAGCGGCCTGGGAGCAGCCTGAGACGCGTGCCGGCACCGCGCAGCGCGACCGCTGCGCCACTCGCTGGCAACCCGTCGCCACGGGGTCGCCAGGGGGTCGCCACGCCGCCGCCACCGCGCCGACGGTGGCGCGGACCACCGGAGCCGGCGGGGTCAGCGGCACCCGTCCCGGTCGAGGCGACCCGCCCCGGGAGCCGGCCGGGTCAGCGGCACCCGTCCCGGTCGAGGCGACCCGCCCCGGAAGCCGGCCGGGTCAGCGGCGACGGTCCTGGTCGAAGCGGCCCTCGGCCATCTTCGGGAGCCGGCCAGGCCGGCGAGGCCCGGAGCGGGCAGCGCCGCGAGGTGCGGCGGCTGCGCGGCCGGAGCCT
>JAJZYI010000031.1 GCA_021798135.1 Actinomycetes bacterium
CAACATCTTCTTCCTCGACCTCGGGCCCGAGCTCTTCGCCCAGCTCATGGGCGAAGAGGCCTTCGTCCGGGCCCACGACCGCACGGGGCACCCGGTGCCCGAGGACGACCTCTTCGCCGGCTTGCGCTGACCTCGTGGCCCACCGCCACCTGCCGGCGGCTGCCGGCCCGGCGGCATGCCACTCGGCGTGAGCCCGTCAGGCGCCGGGCGCTTGGTTGCGTCGCCGTCCCTGCAGCCGCCGCTGGCGCAGGCGCTACCGCTGGCGCAGGCGCCGTCGCCTTCGCTGCAGCCGCCGCTGGCGCAGCGGCTGTCGCTGCCGCTGTCAGGCAGCCCGTACGACCCGGCGGAACCGGACCAGCGTCAGCACGCCCCACACCAGCGTGGAGGCCGCCCAGCGGGGCGCGGCCGGGCCGAGGTCCGCCCGCCTCGCTCGCCGGAGCACCGAACCCGCCTCCACGACGTGCCCCGCCATCGTCCCGAGCACCACGTTGCGCAGCACCGCACGCCTGGGCAGTGGCACCACGCGTCGGACCGCTCCGTAGACCCTGTCGTCGAGCGCCAGGGCGGCGACGGCCGCCGCGACGGCGACGCCGGGCACGATCGGCAGTGGGCGGGCGGGTCGCGGACGCTTGGGCATCGGTGCTCCTCGGACGGTGCTGCGACGGTCCGGCCACCGTAACCCGCCGGCCAGGCGGGCGGCACCCGGCGCCGCCCGGACCCGTCACGCGTCCCGGCGCGCCTCGGCGGCGGGCGGCGCCGGCTCGTCCTCGCCGAGCGACAGGTAGCTCTCCTCCTCCTGCGCCGTGTGCAGGCGCAGGACGGCGTGCAACCCGTAGAGCAGGCGCCGGAGCTCCGCCTCCTCCTCGCCGTCGGGCACGCCCGGGCCGATCTCCTCCACGAGCTGGCCCAGGCGGCGCACCTGGTGGGCGATCTCCACGTGCGCCCGGGTCATCGGACCCGTCGGGTCCGTCCCGCCGATCACCCGGTCGAGCGCCGGGTACAGCTCCTGCTGCTCCGCCTCCTCGTGCGGCAGCACCACCGACACCAGGGCGGCGTGCGCCTCGCGCACGAGGGCCATGGCGCGTGCCGGCTGGGCGCTGCCGACGGCGTCGGCGGCGGCCCGAACGTCGTCCAGGGCCGCGCGCACCGCCTGGTGCTCCCCCGTGAACCGCCGGGCCAGCGCCGCGTCGCCACCGGCCAGGACCGTCCGCCGGCCCCCGCCGAGCGCTCGCAGCGCGTTGGCGATGGCAGCGACGTCGATGCCCTCCTGCAGCACCGCGCCCCACACCGCGGGGAGGTGCCCCGCTGCCGCCACGCCCATGGCAGCGATGGACATGCCCATGCCGGCCACCACGCTCTGGACGGCGATGCGCCGCGACCGCCGGGCCACCACCCGGGCCTCGCCGATCCGGTCGAGCCGGTCGACGGTCAGGACGACGTCGGCGGCTTCGGACGACGCCGTCGCCCCGCGCGCCCCCATGGCCACCCCCACGTCGGCGAGCGCCAGCGCGGGGGCGTCGTTGATCCCGTCGCCGACCATGACCGTCGGGGCCCGCCGGCGCTCGCTGCGCACCGCGTCGAGCTTGTCGGCGGGCGACCGCTCGGCGAGCACCGCGTCCACGCCGATCACCGCGCCGACGGTCTCGGCGACGTCGGCCCGGTCCCCCGTCACCATCACGATCCGGTCGATGCCGCTGCGCCGCAACGACCGCACCGTCCTGGCCGCGTCGCTGCGCACCGGGTCGTCGAGCACGAGCACGCCTGCGGGGCGGCCGCCGACGGACACGAACACGGTGAGGGCCCCGTCGAGCCTGGCCCGCCGGCGCGCCGCCTTGGCCCACGGCACCGCCGGCGGCACGCCCGTCCACGCCGCGTTCCCGAGCGCCACGTCGGCACCGTCGACGACGCCCCGGATGCCCTGGCCCGCCACCTCCTCGACGTCCTCGGGCAGGACGAGGCCGAGGCCGCGGTCGCGCGCCGCCTGGACCACGGCGCTCGCCAGCACGTGGGGCGACAGCTGGTCGAGGGACCCGGCCAGGCGGAGCACCTCGTCCGCCGGCAGGACCCCCGACGTGACCACGCCGGCGAGCTCCGGGCGCCCGCCGGTCAGGGTCCCCGTCTTGTCCACGAGCAGCGTGGTGCAGCGTGCGAGCCGTTCCAGAGCCCCCCCGCCCTTCACGACCACGCCCCGGCGCGACACCCGTGACAACCCGGCGACGAGGGCCACGGGGGCGGCCAGGATGAGCGGGCAGGGCGTCGCCACGACGAGCACGGCCACGGCGCGGGCCGCGCCCGCCGCCGCCCAGGTGGCGCCGGCGAGCACCACCGTCAGGGCGAGGAACCACAGCGCGAAGCGGTCGGCGAGGCGGACGAAGGGCGCCGGGGTCGCCTCGGCGTCGGCCACCAGGCGGACGATGCCGGCGTAGGTGCTCGCAGCGGCGGTCGTGGTGGTGCGGAGGTCGAGGGCGGCGCCGGCGTTGACCACGCCGCTGCGGACGGCGTCGCCGACCTGGCGGGTGACCGGCAGCGCCTCGCCGGTGAGCGCCGACTCGTCGAGCGCCCCGTCGGTCAGGAGGTTCCCGTCGACGGGGACGACCTCGCCCGGCCCGACCACGAGCACGTCGCCGGGCCGCACGTCGTCGAGCGCGACCGTCCGGACGCCGCCGCCCTCGTAGCGGTGCGCGACGCGCGGCGCCCGCTGCAGGAGCGCGTGGAGGTCCCGGCGAGCCCGGCCTGCCGCCCAGGTCTCGAGCGCCCGCCCCGTCGCCACCATGACGGCGACCACCGCCGCCGCCAGCAGCTCCCCCACCGCCAGGGCACCAACCAGCGCGAGCACGGCGACGACGTCGACCCCGACACGCCCCCGGCGGAGGCTCGCGCCGGTGGACCACGTCGCGTGGAGCGCTCCGACCACCCCGCCGGCCGCCCACAGGGCGTCGCCGGCGGCAGCGGCCGACGCCGCGCGCGCCACGGCACCGCCGCCCAGGGCGAGCAGGGTGGCGGCGAGCACCCACCCGGCGGGGCTGCGGGCCAACCCGGCGGCCGGCCCGTGCCGGTCGGGCCGCACCGTGGCATCGGCGTCCACGAACCCGATGATGCCCCTGCGTGCCGGCGCAGGGCAGGGCCGAACGTCCGCATCGGCGACCCTGCGGGTGACCTTCGGCCCTTGGTCCCCGCGCCCGCCGGAGCGATGATCGCGCCATGGCTTCCGAACCCGGTGTCCCCGGGCCGGGGTGGGCGCCCGGGGGCGGCCCATGGGAGCCGCCACCGCCCGCCGGCGAGGTCCCTGAGCCCCCCGCCGCTGCGGACGCTGTCGGCGGAGGGCCTTCCGCCTCCGACGGTCCGGGCAGCCGGAGGGCCGCGCCCGGCCGTGCCCTGGCGCTGGTCGTGGCGGCCGCCCTCGTCGGCAGCGCCGCGTCGCTCGGCGTGGCCCGGGCGACGGGCTGGGGCCAGCGGACCGTCGTCCAGCAGTACGTGACCGGCGGTGCCGTGGCGTCCGCCCCGGCGGGCATCCCCGACATCCTGGCCAGGGTCCTGCCCAGCGTCGTGTCCATCACCGCCACCACGGAGGCGCCGTCGCCGTTCTTCGGCGCCGGGTCGAGCACGACGGTCGCCTCCGCCGAGGGCACCGGCGTGATCGTCACCGCCGGCGGCCAGGTCGTCACCAACGACCACGTCGTGGCCGGCGCCACGTCCATCGCCGTCACCCTGGACGGCTCGACCACCAGGCTGCAGGCGACGCTCGTCGGGTCGCTGCCCGGCAACGACCTGGCACTCCTGCAGATCACGGGCGCGAGCGGTCTCCAGCCCGCCAGCTTCGGGAGCTCGGCGGACGCCGCTGTCGGCGACGGGGTCGTCGCCGTGGGGTACGCCCTCGGCCTCGCCGGCGGCCCGACCGTCACCGCCGGGATCATCTCCGCCGAGGGGCGCGAGGTCTCGACACAGTCAGCCGCCGGCGGGACCGTGGTGCTGCACGACATGCTCCAGACCGACGCCGCCATCAGCTCCGGCAACTCGGGCGGCCCCCTGGTCGACGCCGCCGCGCGGGTCGTCGGCATCGACACCGCGGTGGCCACCTCGACGTCGTCGGTGACCGCGCAGAACATCGGCTTCGCCATCCCGGCGGCCACCGTCCTGCGCCTGCTCCCGGTCCTGCGCCAGGGCGGCGGCTGAGCGCGGCCGGTCCGGCCGCCCGACCCGCCGGGGAGCCGCCCGGGCAGGGCACCCGCCTCCCTCCGCCGGGAACCCGCCCGACCCCACCCGCCGCGGACCCGCCCGGGCAGGGCACCCGCCCCGATCCACCCGGCCCGCGGCGGCGAAGCGGCAGGCACGCTTGGCTACCCTTTGTGTTACCCTCCCCACGATAAGCAGCCATTGGGCAGGTCGCGTGGGAGGTCGCCATGGAGCCCGCAGGCGAGGTCACCACGAGTGCCGGGACGTGCACCACCACGTCGTCGGGCACGGTGGCACGCGGCACGAGCGCTTCGGGCCCCGCCGGCGCCGGCGGGGCCCACCCGTCCGCCGGCGCCGGGGCCCACCCGTCCGGCTCCGGGGCCCACCCGTCCGGCGCCACGGAACCGGCGGACCTGGCGCACCTCGTGGACGCCGACTTCTACCGGCAGCTCGTGGAGGCGGCGCCCGACGCCATCGTCGTCGTCGACGAGGACGGGGTCATCCGGCTCGTCAACGCGCACGCCGAGCGCCTGTTCGCCTGGAGCCGAGCCGAGCTCGTCGGCCAGGTGCTGGAGGTGCTGGTGCCCGGCAGCGTCGCCAAGGCCCACGCCGCCCACCGGCGGTCCTTCGCCGCCAACCCCCGCTCGCGCCCCATGGGCACGTCGCTGCGGCTGACCGGCCGGCGCGCCGACGGGAGCGAGATCCCCGTCGACGTCAGCCTGAGCGCGCTGCGGACCGCCCACGGCGTGTGGACCTCCGCCTCGGTGCGTGACGCCACGGCCCGCCAGCTCGCCGACCAGGAGCTGCGCCGGGCGTACGCGAGGGCGTCCGCCAGCGCCGCCGAGATGGAGCGACGCGGCCGCGAGCTGACCCTGCTCGGCGAGATGGGCGACATGCTCCAGAGCTGCCTGGACACGAGCGAGGCTTACGCGGTCGTGGCCGCCTTCGTGGCGCAGCTGTTCCCCGGGACCGCCGGCATCGTGTACCGGCCCACCGACACCCGCCTGGTGCTCCAGGCCAGCGCGCACTGGGGCACGACGGCCGAGACCGAGCCCGCGCTCAGCGCCAGCGACTGCTGGGCCCTGCGCCGCGGTCGCCTCCACCGCTCGACCGGGTGCCACCGGGCGCTGCGCTGCCGCCACGACGACGGCGGCCCCGACCGCTGGAGCCTGTGCGTCCCGCTCGTCGCCCACGGCGACATGGTCGGGCTCCTCCACCTGCGCTCGGCCGGGGCGCCCCCCAGCGACGCCACCGAGGCCGACGAGGAGCTCGCCGCCGTGCAGCGGCTGGCCGTCAGCGTGGCCGAGCACCTGTCGCTCGCGCTGGCGAACCTGGCGCTGCGCGAGCACCTGCGCGCCCAGTCCGAGCGCGACGCCCTCACCGGCCTCTACAACCGTCGGCACCTGGAGCGGACCATCGACGAGGCGGTGGGCGACGCCGCCCGCACCGGTCGCCCCGTCGGCATCCTGATGCTCGACGTCGACGGCTTCAAGGAGGTGAACGACCGGGACGGCCACGCTGCCGGCGACAGCCACCTGCGCCAGCTCGCCACGCTGCTGCTGCGCGAGACCCGGGGCGGCGACAGCGTCTACCGGATCGGCGGCGACGAGTTCGTCGTGGTGCTCCCCGGCGGCACGGCGGACACGACGGCGCTGCGCGCCGAGCAGATCCGCGCGGCGATCGACGAGCAGCTCGGGGCCACCGTGTCCATCGGGGTCGCCGCGGTGCCCGGCCCGGCCACCACCGCCGACGAGCTGCTCCACGAGGCCGACCTCTGCCTGTACCGGGCCAAGGCGCTCGGCCGCAACCGAGTCGTCGGCGCGCCCCCGCTGGGCGACGTCGGCGCCGGCCACGAGGGCGGCGGGCACGAGGCCGGCGCCAACGGCGACGGCGACCGGGTCGCCACCCGGGGCTGACGGCAGCCGCAGCGTCGGGTCGGGCGACGCGAGCACCGGCCCGTCGCCGGCGCCTCCACGCGCGCAGGTCGACCGGCTCGCCGGACCCGGCCAGACTGGGACCGTGGTGAACGGGCTGGAGCGCCTCCGACGCACCCCCGCCGACGCCGCGCGCCTCGCCCGCAGCGCGCGGGTGCTGGCCGCGTCCGGGCTGCTGCGCCCGATGCCGCCCGGCGCCGTGCTGCGGGCCGCCCTGAGCGTCGCGCGCGACGGCCTGTCGCCGGCCACGGCCTACGCCTACTCGGCCGCGCGCTGGCCCCGCCGCCTCGCCCTCGTCGACGACTGCGGGACCCTCACCTTCGCCGAGGCCCGCGACCAGGCGGGTGCCCTGGCCGGGCGGCTGGCGGGCGAGGGGGTGGCCGCTGGCGACCGGGTCGCCCTGCTGTGCCGCAACCACCGGCAGGTCGTGCTCGCCGTCGCCGCGCTCGCCAGCCTGGGCGCCGACGTCGTCATGCTCAACGCGGCGGCCGCCGGCCCCGAGGTCGCCGCCGTCGTCGAGGCGCAGCGGATCGGCGCCGTGCTCCACGACCCGGACCTCGCCGGGCCCGCGGCGGCCGCCGGCGCCGGCGTGCGCCGCATCCTCACCTGGCGCGAGGACGGCGGGGAGCAGGGGGGCGGCGACACCGCCGTGCTCGGGGACCTGCCGGTCGCGGCCCGGTCGCCGTTCAGGCTGGCACCGCGGCCGGGTAGCCGCTACGTCCTGCTCACCTCGGGCACGACCGGCCGGCCGAAGGGCGCCGGTCGCCACGCACCGCTCAGCCTCGACCCGGTCGTGGCCATCCTGTCGCGCGTCCCCCTGCGCGTCGGGGACGTCACGCTGGTCGCACCGCCCCTGTTCCACGCCTGGGGCTTCGGGAACCTCGCCCTCGCCCTCGTCCTGTCGTCGACCGTCGTCCTCCGCCGGCGCTTCGACGCCGAGGCGACGCTGGCCGCGGTGGCGCAGCACCGCGTCCGCGTGCTGGTGGCCGTGCCCGCCATGCTGGCCCAGCTCGCCGACCTGCCCGCCGAGGTCCGCCGCCGCCACGACACCTCGTCGCTGGAGGTCGTCGCCACCAGCGGGTCGGCGCTGCCCGGCGACCTGGCCACGCGGTTCATGGACCGCTACGGCGACGTGCTGTACAACGTCTACGGCTCGACGGAGGCCGCCTGGGCCTCGATCGCCACCCCCGCCGAGCTGCGTGCCGACCCCCACACCGCGGGACGACCCCCGGCGGGCACCGACCTGCGGGTCGTGGACCGGGCGGGCACGCCGGTCGCCCCCGGCGCCACCGGCCGGATCCTGGTCGGCAACGCCCTGTCGGCGACGCCCGGCGCGCTGGTGGCCACCGGCGACCTCGGGCGCGTCGGCCCCGACGGCCTGCTCCACGTCGACGGGCGCGAGGACGACATGATCGTCACGGGGGGCGAGAACGTCCACCCCCAGGAGGTCGAGGACGTCCTGCTGGCGCACCCCGGCGTGGCCGACGTCGTCGTCGTGGGCCGGCCCGACCCCGCCTATGGCCAGCGCGTCCACGCCGCCGTCGTCGCCGCGCCCGGCGCCACCCCGTCGGCCGACGAGCTCCGGGCCTTCGCCGCCGAGCGCCTGTCGCGCTTCAAGGTGCCCCGCTCCGTCGAGCTCGTCACCGCCATACCCCGGACGGCCACGGGGAAGCCCCTCCGCCGCCTGGTGCGGCAGCCACCGCGACCGGGCGCCGCCGCTGCCGGCCGACGGCCCCGGCGCCGGTAGCCTCGCCGCCATGCAGCCCCCGGTGGTCCTCAGCGTCGCCGGGTCGGACTCGGGGGGCGGCGCCGGCATCCAGGCCGACCTGGCCACCTTCGCCGGCCTCGGCGTGCTGGGAGCCGTCGCGCTGACCGCGGTCACGGCCCAGAGCACGACCGCCGTCCACGACGTGGTCGTGCTGGCGCCCGACCTGGTGACCCGCCAGGTCGAGGCCGTCACGGGCGACGTCGCGGTCGCCGCCAGCAAGACCGGCATGCTGGCCAGTCCGGCCACCATCGCCGAGGTCGGGCGCCTGGCCGCGGCGGGGCTCCTGCCCAACCTGGTGGTCGACCCGGTCCTGGCCGCCAGCACCGGCCGCCCGCTCGCCGGCGAGCCCGCCGCGGCGGCGGCCGCCTACCGCCGCCACCTGCTGCCCCGGTGCACGGTGGCCTGCCCGAACGCCGCCGAGGCGCTCCTGCTCGCGGGCCGGCACCCGGCCGCGACGGCCACCGGCGGCCCGCTCCCGCTCGACTCGCTCGTCGACGCCGCCGAGGCGCTGCGCGACCTGGGCGCCCCCGTGGTCGTCGTCACCGGCGGGGATGTCGACGTGGCCGGGGACCCTTCGGGGGCCCGGGGCGGCAGCTCGGTCGACGTCGTCGTGGGGCCCGACGGGGTCACGGTGCTCGACGGCGAGCGCGTGCAGACGCGGAACACCCACGGGACCGGGTGCACCTTCTCGGCGGCGGTGGCCGCCGGCCTGGCGCTCGGCATGGCCCCGCTCCCCGCCGTCCGCATGGCCAAGCGGTACGTCGCCGACGCCCTGCGCGGCGCTCGCGGCTGGCGGATCGGTGCCGGCAGCGGCCCGCTCGACCACGGCGTCTGGCGCCGGCGCGCCGAGGGGATCAGCGGCGCCGGGTAGCATCGGCTCCGGCCAGCGTGGCCGGCTCCACCGGGTCCGGTCGCTGCCCGGGCCGCACCGCACATGACCCGATCCCGCACCGAACCGGACCAGGCCCTGCCATCCGCCGCCGGCGGCCGGTGGCGGGCACCCCGAGCCGCTGCCAGCGGTCCGGCCGACGGACCCGGCCGCAGCCGCCCGCCCGGGCCGAGCGCCAAGCCGGCGATGATCGTGGTGGGCGCGGCCCTCGTCCTCTTCGTCGGCGGCTCCATCGCGCTCGGGCTCGGGCCCAGCACCGCGCCGTCGAGCGCCCCCGCCGTCCACCGGGTCGCCGGGGCCAAGCTGCGCCCCGAGAGCGCCGCTCCCCTCCTGGCGCCGATCAGGGTGGCAGGCCAGCCGCCGGCCGACATCGTCGACGCGCTGGCCCTGCCGGCCGGGACCACCGTGGTGCGGGGCAGCGCCCGGAACCACGGCGTCGAGACCTACGACCGGTCGCTGGGCTTCCTGGTGGACGCCAGCCAGTCCGACGTGATCGACTTCTTCCGCGCCGAGCTGCGTGCGGACGGCTGGCAGCAGGTCAGCTCCGCTCCGAGCCGCACCGCCGACGGGGTGACGATCCTCGGCCAGCACGGGGCCGTCGACGGCAACCTCTGGGAGATCGGCGTCGTGGTCTCCCCCAGCCGGTTCACCGGCGGGCCGGCCAGCGCCGGCACCTCGTCGGCCGGCACCTCGTCGGCCGGCACCTCGTCGGCCGGCACCTCGTCGGCCGGCACCTCGTCGGCCAGCACCCCGGCAGCCAGCGCCCCGTCGGGCAGCACCGACGTCACCCCGTTCAACATCGAGCTCTACGTCCGGTCCCTGAGCGCCTGACAGCGGCGGTGCGGGCCACCGCCCGGACCTCGGGACCACCCGCCCGGGCCACCGCCCGGACCTCGGTGCCACCCGCAGCGGCAGGGTGACGCTCGTCGGCGGCGCCCAGCACGGCCTCCGCCACCGCCACCACCTCGCCACGCTCGAGGTCGTGCCGCTCCTCGCTGCGCAGCATCCACGCCCAGACCAGGAAGTCGATCGGGTACAGGGCGTACCCGACCCGGGTGCTCGGCGCCAGCACGATGGCCCCGAGCATCGCCCAGCCGAGCAGCCGGGACAGCTCCCAGGGTGTGCGCGGCGTGTGCCGGACGAGCACGTAGACCATGGCGAGCCCGCCGACGGCGACGATCGCCACGGTCACCACCCGGTGGAGGTGGGGCAACAGGGTGACCAGCAGGTGGCCGAGCAGCGGGCTGGCCGCCGGCGACGTCACCCCGGCCAGGCCGAGCGGGAAGCGGATCACGTTCTCCACGAAGGCCGGGACGTTGGACACCAGCGCAGGGACCACGCTGGGCAGGACCACGCCCAGGACCCCGACGACGAGCCACGCCCGGGCGCGCCGGGTCCGGTGGCCCTCCCGGTCCCGCGCGGCGAGGACCGCCAGGGCGGCGAGGGGCCAGGCCGTGAGCTTCATCGCCGCCGCCACCCCCAGGGCGACGCCGGCACCCAGCGGGCGCCGCCGTTGCAGCAGCACCAGGCCGAGGAGCATGAGCGCGACGATGGGCAGGTCGTCGCCGCCCGTGGCCAGGGGCAGCGCGGCGGTGGGCAGCACGGTCATCGCCTGGAGCGTCAGCACCCGGGGAGGTGCCGGGCCGCGGCACAGCGCCAGCGCGGCCGCCACCATCAGCATGGTGAACAGCGAGAAGCCGAGCCTCGCGTCGCTCAGCTGGGGCGGCGCGTCGACCCCGCGCGCCAGACCGAACACCGACATGAGCGGCAGGTACGGATTGAAGACGTCGTAGGCGGGCTGGCCGGCCGGCACCGGCGGGAGGTGGTGCGGGTTCAGGTTCCGGTACGGGTCCTGGCCGTGGGCGAGCCGCTGACCGGCACGCTCCACCACCTGCACCTCGGGCTGCACGTGGACCGTGCTGGTCTGCACGCCCTGGGTCCGCCACAGGATCTCGAGCGAGAGCGGTGCGAGCGTCGCTCCGACGAGCACCACCAGGAACACGAGCGTCCGGGGGGTCGTCCAGTGCCAGCTCGAACCGGCCTGCGCGTCACCGGCAGGCACCACCCGCCCCGCGGCCGAGCGGCGGCGGGCGCGCAGCGCCAGGACCGCTGACGCCAGGGTACCGAACGCGTACGGTCCCACGGCGAGCCGCCCCCAGGTCCGGTAGAGCGGGATCGACGAGCTCACCGCCGTCGCCGCAGCGAACAGCGCGCAGATGGCGTAGACGGCAGCGTCGCGCTGGTCCTGGCCCCAGCTCGCGACGTGGTCCCAGGCGCGGCCGGCCAGTCGAGCTGCCATGGTGCCATGCTACGCCGTAGGGTCCAGGCGCCTGCGGCACGGCAGCCCCGACCCCTCGCGGCAGCGGCCCTGGCGCAGCGCCACCCAGCAACGCGTCCCCACGCTCCCCCGACCGCTCGCGGCAGCGGCCCTGGCCCGTCGTGGCCGCGGCCCTGCCCCCTCACGGCAGCGGCCCGGCCCCCTCCCCCCGCCGGTCGTCGCCGCCCGGCGCCTCCGGGCGACCGTCGGCGGCACCCGTCCCGTGCTGGCGGGCGGCACCCGCAGCGGTTCCGCCCAGGTCGCCCAGGCCCAGGACCTCGCCGACGAAGGCCAGCTCGGCGGCTGCCGCCGCCCGCACGGTCTCCGGACGCCGGAAGCCGTGGCCCTCGCCGTCGAACACCACGTGGTCGCAGCGCACGCCCAATCCGCGCAGCGCACCCGCGAGCGCCGCGGCCTGCGCCGGCGGCACCACCGGGTCGTCGGAGCCCTGCAGGAGCAGCACGGCGGCGCCGATCCGCTCCGGGTGCAGCGCCGGCGACCGCTCCTCGTACCGCTCCCGCGCGGCGGGCAGCGGCCCGACCAGCGAGTCGAGGTAGTGCGCCTCGAAGGCGTGGGTGTCGGCCGCCAGCGCCCGCAGGTCGGTGACCCCGTAGGCGGCGACCACGGCACCGAACGGCCCCCCGGGGGTCGCGGCACGCAGTGCCGTGAGACCGCCGGCGCTCGAGCCCCGCACCGCGCACCGGCGGCCGTCGGCGTGCCCCGACGCGACCAGGTGACGAGCCGCTGCCCGCACGTCCGCCGCGTCGAGCTCGCCCCACCGGCCGTCGAGCGCCCGGCGGTACGCCCGGCCGTAGCCGCTCGACCCGCGGTAGTCGACCGCAGCGACCAGGAAGCCCCTGCTGGTCCAGAGCTGCACCTGCAGGTCGAGCCCGGGCTCCGCCGCGCCCGTCGGCCCCCCGTGGCACACCACCATGAGCGGCGCCCCCGGTGCCCTGCCACGCCCCCCGGCAGCGGCTCCGACACCTGCCGGCGGGTACACCAGCATGTGGACGGTCGCGCCGTCCTCGCCGGGGAACGACACCGCGCCGGCGCTCGACACCCTGGTCGCCGGCAGCGGGACGGGCGCCGGCGGGCGCACCCACCGGTGGCCACCGCCGGCCCCCAGGACCCCGACCCCCGTCGCGTCGGTCGGCGTCGAGCCCAGCACGACGATGGAGCCGCCGGACGCGGCGAGCGCAGCCACGCTCACCCACGGCTGGTCCAGCTCCTGGAGCGTGCCCGACGCCGCGTCGAGCACGCCGACGCGGTCCCGCCCTTCGTGGCGGAACCGCACGGCCATGGCTCCGGTCGCGACGCCCCACGCCCTGGCGTCCAGCGGTGCCATGCTCCGCTGCCCCAGCGCCCAGTCGGGCGCGTGGAACTCCGCCTCCCGCTCGCACACCCGGCGGGCGCCCACGTGGGGCGTCCACGTCCACGGCTGGAAGAACCCGGCACGGTCCGACGCGAACCACAGCACGTCGCCCACCCACTGCGGCTGGCCGACCGCCTCCTCGTCGCCGCCGGCGACACGGACCGAACCGGGGCCGCCGGCCGCCCGCCGCTGGCCGGGACCGCCCGCGACGCCGACCACGCCGGGGCCGCCGGCCTCCTCGTCGCCCGCCGGCGGCAGCGGCGCCACGTGCAGCTCGCACCCGTCCCACGGCATGCGCGGGTGGTCCCAGCAGAGGTACGCGAGCCGGTCGCCGCCGGGCGACGGGCGGGGGGCCGCGAAGAAGTCCCGCCCGTGCTGGAGCACCACCACGTGCGGAGCGCCGCCGACCGCCACCGCCACGATCTCGTCCGCCGACCCGTCCGCGCCCCGGCCCCACACCCGCTCGCGCACGGCCACCAGCACCGGCCGGCCCGGGACCTCGCAGAGGTCGCCGTGGTGCTCCCGCACGCCGTCGGGCGCCGGCGGCGTCAGGCGACGCCAGTCGGCACCGCCAGGCGGGGTCCCGGTGCGCGGACCGTCGAGGGCGGTCGGCGACCACCAGATCGCCCCGTCGGCGGCGTCCACCACGGCCAGGCCGCCGGCGACCACGGCGAAGGCGCCGCCGCCGTACTCGTGCACCCGGCTCCGCACGTCCACGTCGGCAGGCGACACCGCCCTGACCGCGCCGGACCCGTCGAGCCAGCCCTGCTCGACGACCTGGCGGCCGCCGGCCTCGGGACGGGACCGGCTCCACAGGCACCAGTCGCCGTGCACCACCAGGCCTCCGAACGAGAGCCGGCCGGCGGCCAGGAGCTCCGGCGTGACCGGGCTGGCAGGCGGCTCCGGGCCGGCGGGCGGGGCCGCCGGGCGGGGCCCGCTCGCGCCACCGGGCCCGGGACCACCGCTGGCACGCCGGTCCCGCCGGGGACCGCGAGGCACGTCGTGCGAGGTCATCGGCGCCGTAGGGTAGCCACATGGAGCACCGACCGCCTGCCGCCCGCGGGGCGGCTGCCGGGTCAGCCGACGCCGGGCACCCGCCAGCAGCGCCCTTCCCGGCCTACCTCGTCCGCGCCGACGGCCGGCGCGTCGACCACGGGCCGGCGGCGCTCGCGCTCGACGACCTCGACGACGGCGAGGTCGTGGTGGCCGTCGCCTGGTCGTCGGTGAACTACAAGGACGGGATGGTCACGGTGCCCGGCAACCGCGTGGCCCGGCGGACGCCGCTGGTCCCGGGCGTCGACCTGGCCGGCACGGTCGTCGCCAGCACCGACGGCGCGGTCAGCGCGGGCGCCCAGGTCATCGTCCACGGGCACGGCCTCGGGGTGTCCCACCACGGCGGCTTCGCCGCCTTCGCCCGCGTCCCCGCTGCGTGGGTGGTGCCGCTTCCTGCCGGGCTGACGGCACGCCAGGCGATGGTCGTGGGCACGGCCGGCTTCACCGCCGCGGCGTCCCTCGACCTCCTGGAGCGCCGGGGCCTGCGTCCCGCCGACGGCCCCGTGCTCGTCACCGGAGCGACCGGGGGCGTCGGCTCCATGGCCGTCGCCATGCTCGCCCGCCGCGGCTACGACGTGGTCGCCTCCACCGGCAAGCCTGCGGCTGCCGCCTGGCTGGCCGAGCTGGGTGCCGGCAGGACGATCGGGCGCGACGACCTCGACGAGGCCCCGCAGCGCACGCTGGGCCCCGAGCGCTGGGCAGGTGCCGTCGACTGCGTCGGGGGCACCACGCTCGCCCTGGTCCTGCGGCAGCTCCGCTACGGCGCCGCGGTCGCCGCCAGCGGGCTCACCGGCGGCGCGTCCCTCGCCACCACCGTGTACCCCTTCATCACCCGTGGGGTCGCCCTGCTGGGCGTCGACGCGGTGGACACCCCCGCCGACCGACGTGCCGAGGTGTGGGCGCGGATCGCCGACCCCGGTGACCTGCGTCCCGCCGAGCTCGACCGGTTCGTCGACCGCGAGGTCACCCTGTCCGGCGTGGCCGCTGCTCTCGACGACATCCTCGCCTCCCGCGTCCGAGGCCGCATCCTGGTGGAGCCGCGCGCCTGAGCCGCCCGGTGCCGTCCGGTCCAGCGCCCACCGGCGCAGCCTGCCGTCCACCTGCGCGACCCGCCGCCGGCGCTGCCACCGGCCGGCCACCAGTGCCCTCCCCGCCCGGACCGAGCGGTGGCTCGCCGGCCCGCCCGGACCGAGCCCGGAAGCGGACGCCGTGCGGCGCGGCGCGCTCAGCCGCCCGTCGGCGGTGCCGTGGTCTGTGTGGCCGGCGACCCCGCGGCGAACACGGCGGACTCGACGAGGTTGCCGCCGCACGGCTGGATCTGCACGGGCACCGACAGGTGGCCGCTGTCCCCCGGGGGCACGAGCTGCAGGGTCGTGGCCGTCGGGCACGTCGTCGTCGACCCGCTCGGCACGTCGGAGAACCCGATGTTCAGGTACGCCCGCTGTCCGGCCGCGAGCGTGACGGTCGTGGGCGCCACCGACTCGAACGCCAGCGGGCCGCCCTGGTGGACGGTGGTCTCCAGCTGGCTGCCCCCCGCGCCGACCAGCTGCAGGCCGGCGTACCCGTTGAGGGTGCAGGTGGACCCGCCGCCGTTGCGAAGGGCAACCGTCAGCTCGAGCACGCCGGCGCCGCCCTGCGTGCCGGACACGGATCCCGACAGCGCGCTCGCGGTGCATGCCGTGGTGCCGGCCGAGGAGCTCGAGCTGCCGCCCGACGAGCCTCCGGCGGTCCCCGCCGACGACGGCGCCGACGGCACGGTCGGCGCCGTCGTCGTGGTCGTCGTGGTGCCCGCCGCGTGATGGGCACCGGTCGACGACGAGCAGGCCGCCAGCGCCGCGGCGCAGGCGACCAGGGGCACCGCGCCCCGGAGCGCTCCGGACATCGTCCTCATCGGTCTCCTCCCTGGTGGCGCCGGACGTCGGCGCTCCGGCCGGGCCCGCGGGCACCCGGCGTGCCGAACCGGGCGGGCACGAACCCCGTACCTCGCCGCGGCAGGCGGCCCGGTCCGGCGGCGCCGGCGTGGGGGCGGGCACCGCCTGCCCGGCAACGCTGCGGTGTCACCCGCTGCGCAGCCTGGCAGCGTGCATGATGCGTGGTGATCAGGACGAGAAGTCCTCCGGCTTGACCTCGTCGAGGAAGCGGCGGAAGCGACCCACGAGGTCCTCGGGGCTCGCGTCCTCGTCGTCCTCGTCCTCGGCGGGCAGGACCACGCCCTCCGCCTCCATCAGCTCGTCCGACACGTACAGCGGGCTCCCCGTGCGCACGGCCAGGGCGACGGCGTCAGACGGCCGGCACGAGACCTCCACCGAGCCGGCAGGCCCGCCGAGGTGCAGCTCCGCGTAGTACGTCGCCGACCGCAGCTCCGTGATCACCACGCGCTGGAGCTGGGTCCCGAGAGCCTGCAGCACGTCGCGGAGCAGGTCGTGGGTCATGGGCCTGGGCGTGGCCACGCCCTGCACGGCGAAGGCGATGGCCGTCGCCTCGGGCGCGCCGATGAAGATCGGCAGCGTCCGCCCGGGGCCCTCCGTCTCGGTGAGCAGGAGGACCGGCGTGTTCGACTGCAGATCGACCCGGACGGCGCTCAGACGCACCTCGACCATGCCTGCAACTTACCGCCAAAGACGCGTTCCCACATCCGCGCCCCGGCCACTCGGCGCCCCCGTCGCCCTAACCCAGCAGGTCGCGGAGGTTGCGCTGCAGCAGCGCGCCACGCAGCGCCTGGCCGAGGCGGCTCAGCTCGGCGGCGGTCTCGGTCGCACGCCGGCGTGCCTCGGGGTTCCGCTGCTTCACCATGGGCAGGACGATCTGCTCGATGAACCCCGCCTCGCGCTCCGCCGCGTGCTTGTGGAGGCGGAGGTGCCGGGCCTCGACGCCGAACCTGGCGAACGCGGCGGCCACCCGCGCCACGGCCACGGCATCCTCGCCGTAGAAGACGGCCCCGCCGACGGGTCGCCCCTGCAGCAGGCCGTAGGAGGTGAGCTCGGCGACCTGGGCGCCGTCGAGCCCGCTGGCCGCGCACAGCTCGTCCAAGGTCATGCCGAGCCCGGCGGCCTGGACCGCCTCGGCCGCCGGCACGACGCGGACCGCACCCTCGGCGCTCCCCGCGCCCGCTGCGCCGGGCGCAGCGCCCGAGCGGTCCCAGGCCGCAGCGAAGCCAGAGGCGTCGCCCTCGCCGGCGCCGGGCGTCGTCCCGCGCTCG
>JAJZYI010000365.1 GCA_021798135.1 Actinomycetes bacterium
CGCGCCGATGGGGGCCGGCGAGGTGACCGAGAGCGGGCTCGCCCTGCCGTACCACGCCGTTGCCTTCGGCAACGCCGTCGAGGCGACCTACCTGGCGCAGCTCCTTGATCTTCCCACTCCGAGAGCGGTGACCGGCGGGCGAGCGTCCATCGTGAACAACGACGCGGCCACCGTCTCGGTCCCCGCCGGGTCGGCGCACCGCGGCGTGCTGTTCAAGGAGACCGACTACACCGACTGGCATGCGACGGTGAACGGCAAGCCGGCGACGATCTGGCCGGCAGGGCCGGGGATGATGTACGTGCAGCTCGGGCCGGAGGCGAGCACGGTGGCCTTCACCTACCGCCTGTCGAAGGTGGAGTGGGGGGGCGTGGTCCTGACCGTCGGCACGTTTGGCGGCCTCGCCCTGTGGGTCGCCTGGGGGCCGCTGCTGCCGCTGCGGCGCCGGCTCAGCGGTGCCTGGCGTACGTGGTCTCGGCCGCGGCGACGTCGTGGACGAGGTTCCCCAGCGCCAGGTTGACGTCGTCGAGGTGGTAGCCCCACGCCGGGCCGAGCGGCTCGGAGACGACGGGCCGCCCGGCCGGGTCGACGGTGTCCACCTGGAGCCACGTGGCGCCGCCGCTGCTGCGGCAGGTGGCCGAGTACAGGCCGGGGTAGGTGACCCAGGGCGTGGTGACCCGGGGCGGGGGCGGTGCCGACGTGGCCGTCAGGAAGTAGGGGTCGAGCCCGGCGGTCCCACCCGCCGGCGCTGCCGGGTTGACGCAGGCCACCTGCAGGCCCGCGGTGGCCAACTGGCCCCACTGCAGGCTGACGCCCTGGCCGGGCCGGCCGAAGTCGGCGTTGGCGGGCGGTTCCGCCGGGAAGCTCGAGTAGGCGACGACGCAGCCGTCCTCGCCGGCGGCGGTGCACAGCGGCAGGTGGCGGAAGCTGGCGCCGACGGTCCTGGCGGTGGGGACGGTGACGTTGCCGCCGGCCAGGATGGCGAGGACCGTGCGGGCCCGCAGCGCCGGGCTGGGGTCGACCTGGCTGGCGAGCAGCCGGATGAGCATGGCCGCGCCCTGGGAGTGGCCGATGAAGACGACCGGCCGGCCGTGGTTGTCGTGGTCCAGGTAGTCCCGCCATGCCGACAGCAGGCTCTCGTAGGCCACGTCGTCGGCGGCAGGGTCCGCGCCGAGCCCCTGCAGGAGCGAGGCCTCGGTCCGCTGGCGGTACATCGGCGCCCAGACCCGGCAGACCTGGGAGAACCGTGACGCCTCGGCGACCGCGGCGTCCACCTCCGCCCGCTGCACGGCCAGGTTGGCGTTGGCCGCGTCCTGCGTGCTGACGGTCGGGTAGACGTAGAAGCAGTCGAACGCCGAGCCTGCGCCGGCCGCCGGCCGCTGGACCGTCCGGGCACCCTCTGCCGGCACGGTGGTCGCCTGGAGCGGGGCGGTGCACGGGTCGCCGGCCTGGCCGGGCCGGCACAGCCACACCGTCGCCGAGGCGCTCGCCGTGCCGCTTGCCGTGCCGCCAGGCCCGGCACCGGAAGCCGCGGCCGGCCGCGCCCTCCCCGCCGGCACCGTGGCACGCGGTGTCCCCGCCGGCACCGGGGTGCTCGGCCCGCAGGCGGCGGCCACGGACGCCACCGCCGCAGCCAGGGTGGTGCCGGCGATCACCCGGCCGGTCCGGGAGCGCTTCCACCAGGATAGGCAACCTGGTTGCATACCTGTAACGTAAGGCGCGGTGACCCAGTCGTCAACCGGCTCCTACCCGTTCGGGGACCTGCTCGCCCTGGCCCGCCAGAGCTGGGTCGGGCAGATGGCCGACGGGCTGCGGGCCATGGGCTACCGCGACTACCGGCGCAGCGACGCCGCCGCCGTGCGGCTGCTCGCGCGGGGACCGGCGTCGATCGGCCGGCTGGGGGAGGTCCTCGGCGTGACCCGCCAGGCCGCGCGCAAGGTCGTCGACGGCCTGGAGCGCCGCGGCTTCGCCGCGACGGCCCGCGACGACCGTGATGCCCGCCAGGTCAACGTCTTCCTCACCCCCGAGGGAGCGGCGTACGCCGAGGCGGTCGTCGCCGTCATCGGGCGGCTCAACCGGGACCTCGTCCGGCGGGTCGACCCCGCGGATCTCGCCGGCGCCGACGCCGTCCTGCGCGCCGTCCTGGCCGACGACCGCGCTCGACGCCTCGCCGGGTGTCTGGCACGGGCCGCTCCCGGGCGTCTGGCACGGGCCGCTCCCGGGCGCCTGGCACCGCCCGCTCCCAGGCGCCCCGGGTGAGCCGGGCACCCGGCGCGGCGCACGACGCCGTGCCCGTGGCGCGCCGGCTCCCCGCTCCCCCCGCGCACCACGCCGCCGGGGTCGGCCACGCGGCAGCTGCGACCATGAGACCAGGGCGACGTGGGAGTCACGTGAGAAGCGCGCGAGCCGTGCGACCGCCACGGCCGTGGCCGATCGTGCGGTGGGCAGCGATGGAACCTGCTGCGCCCGCTGGTCGTCGACGGTACGTGGACCTCGGCACCGGCAGGGCTGCGACCGGCACCAGCAGGGCTGCGCGAGCTGCGGCGGTCGCGAGCCTCGCCGCGCTCCTGGCGGCGTGCGGGGCGGCCGGCACCTCGCCGGCGACCCGCTCGTCGGCGAGCCGGAGCTCTCCGACGACGAGCGCCGCCGCGCCCGCGCCGCCGGCGTCGAACCCGGGCAGCGCCGCACCTCGGGCGCCGTCGCCGCCGAGGCTGCGCCAGGTGGCGTTCTTCGACGCCGAGCGCGGCTACGGGCTGTTCGAGCAGAGCTCCGGTGCGGGGGACAGCTGCCGCGAGCTCGTGGGGCGGACGACCGACGGCGGTGCGGTGTTCTCCTCGCTGGCA
>JAJZYI010000366.1 GCA_021798135.1 Actinomycetes bacterium
CGACGCCGCCTTCCGCGGCTCCATGGGCGGCACCCCCCTCGACCGCCCCATCGTCGGCATGGCCGCCACCCCCGACGGCCGCGGCTACTGGCTCGTCGCCGCCGACGGCGGCATCTTCGCCTTCGGCGACGCCTTCTTCCGCGGGTCGGCCGGCGGCCTCGCGCTCGGCGCCCCGGTCGTGGCCATGGCCCGCGGCTGAGCGGTCGCGCCGTCAGGCGCCGCGGCCGGTCCGCTGCCAGATCTCGCGCACGACGACCTGCACCGTCCCGGCCAGGGGGACGGCCAGCAGGGCACCCACGAAGCCGCCGAAGAGCCCGCCGACGAGGTCTCCCAGCTCGGCGCCGACCAGCACCGCCAGCAGCACCAGCAGCGGGCTGATGCGCACCGTCCGGCTCATGACGACCGGGTTCAGGATGTGGTTCTCCACCTGCGTGTAGACCACGAACACCACGAGCAGGACGATCCCGTCCGTCAGGCTCCCGGCGATGGCACCGAACAGCACCACCGGGATGCCGGCCAGGGCGCCACCGACCAGCGGCAGGAAGTCGACGAGGGCCACCCACAGGCCCCACAGCGGTGCGAACGGCAGGCCGAGCACCAGCATGGTGACGAGCACGACGACCCCGGCGACGAGCGACGTCAGGAGGTTCCCCAGCATGTAGCCGGTGACCGCCCGGTTCGCCGCACCGGCCACCCGCACGACCTCGGCCCGGCGAGCCGGGTCGACCAGCCGCAGCACGCCGGCGCGCAGCTTGGGCCCCTCGAGCAGCATCAGCAGCACCAGCATGAAGACCACCACGGTGGCGACGACGAGCGCGAACGCGCCCTTGCCCAGCGACAGCGCCGGCTTGGCCAGGCTCCTCGCGTAGCTCTCGAGCTTCGGGGCGTTGGTCCGCACCCAGTTGGCGACGTGGTACTTGCGCACGACGTGGCCGACCCAGCCGGTGCCCTGCTCGGCCTGGGTCACGTACTTGTTGAGGTGGGTGACGAAGTGGGTCACGGCGTTCACCAGCGGGTAGCCGAACGCTGTCGCCAGCCCGACGAAGGCGAGGAGGGCCGCCACGGTCACCACGCCCACGGCCGTGCCGCGGCGCCGGAGGCCGAAGCGTCCGACGCGCTGCAGCGCCACGACGACGGGGTTCAGCAGCAGCGCCACGAAGCCCGACACCACCACCAGCAGGATGGTCTGGCGCAGCCGGTAGAGGGCCAGCCCGGCCAGGTAGACGGCGACGGCGACGGCGGCGACCGTCAGGATCGCCGCCAGGGGCACGCCGCGCTGGGCGGCTGCGTCGAACAGCCACGCCCGGCGCGTGGCCGGCGGCTCCGATGCCCCGGCACCCGCTTCGACCGCGGCGACGCCGGGAGGCGTGTCGTCCGCCGGACCGGCGGGACCCGCCCGATTGGCGGGCCGCTGTGGCGCTCGGGCCGCCACCTCACCGTTCGCCTGCTCGACCAGGGGACCCTGGCCGTTGTCGGTCCGCTGGCCACCACCCGGAGCCGGCTGGGTCCCGCCCTGGGCAGCAGCGCCGGGAGCGCCACCCGAGGCCGGCGCTCCGGGAGCGGCGGCCGCGCCGCGACGGCCGGTCAGGCGGAGCAGGCGCTGGCGCCACGGTGGCATCGGCCCAGCATTGCAGGTGGGAGCCCGTCGCCCATGCGACCATGGGGGGGTGGAGGAGCCGGACCAGCACGCCCGTCGGCCGCGCGTGCGACGCGAGGTGAAGTGGGGGCTGGGCGCCTTCGTGCTGGTGCTCGTGCTCGAGTACCTGGTCCTGCCCCAGCTGGGTGGTGTGGACCGGTCCCTGCAGCAGCTGGGCAAGGTGAACCTGGCCTACCTCGTCGCCGGGTTCGTCCTGGAGAGTGCCGCGCTCGTCGCCTACGCCCAGCTCACCCGGGCGGTGCTGCCCCCCGGCGGTCCCAGCCGAGGCAGGCTGCTGCGCATCGACCTGTCGACGCTGGCCTTCAGCCACGTCGTCCCGGGCGGCACGGCCGGTGGCGCGGCGCTTTCGTACCGGCTGCTCACGCAGGAGGACGTGCGCGGCGCCGACGCAGGGTTCGCCATCGCCATGCAGGGCGTCGGCTCCGCCGTCGTGCTCAACGTCCTGTTCTGGGCTGCGCTGCTGGTGTCGCTGTTCCTGCGGGGCTACAACCCGCTGTACGCCGTGGCGGCGGGCGCCGGGATCCTGCTCATGACCACCTTCGCGGTGGTCGTCGTGCTGCTCACCCGCGGGCACCGGCGGTCGGTCGAGCTGCTGCGACGCGTCGCCATGAAGGTGCCGTTCCTGGACGCGGACCGCCTCGTCGACGCCTTCACCCGCTTCGCCGAGCGGCTGCGGACCTTCGCCGCGCAGCGCCAGTTGCTGCGCAGGGCCATCGGCTGGGCCGCGGCCAACTGGCTGCTCGACGCCGCCTCGCTGTGGGTCTGCCTGGCCGCCTTCCACACCCTGGTGTCGCCGATCTACCTGCTGGTGGCCTACGGGCTCGCCAACATCCTGGCCGTCATCCCCGTCACGCCGAGCGGGCTCGGGATCGTGGAGGGCGTGCTGGTCCCGACCCTCGTCGGCTTCGGGGTCCCGAACAAGAGCATCGCCCTGCTGGCCGTGCTCATCTACCGGTTCTTCAACTTCTGGCTGCCCATCCCCGCCGGCGGCCTCGCCTACCTGTCGCTGCGCTTCTCGGGCGAGGGCTGGCGCCAGCGCCTGCGGCACGTGCGTGACGAGGTGCGCGCCCCCGACGGACCAGCCCGGACGTCCGGCGAGCCGGCGGGGCGCGCCACCGAGGGTGCAGCGGGCGGGCCCGACGGTGGCACCACCGAACGGGACGCCGGCACCACCGCCGGC
>JAJZYI010000367.1 GCA_021798135.1 Actinomycetes bacterium
GTCGGGCGGCCCGGCACGCCGGTCGGGCGGCCCGGTCGGCCGGCCGCTTGGTCAGGGGGCATGTGACGCCCGTAGCATGGTGCCGGCCATGCCCCCCGTCGTCCACCTCCGCAACGCCGTCGCGTTGACCGGGCGGTTCCCCGCCCTGGCCGGGGTCGACCTCGCCGTGGAGCCGGGGACGGTGGTGGTGCTGGAGGGTGCCAACGGCGCCGGCAAGACCAGCCTGCTGCGCGTGTGCGCCGGGCTGCTGCCCGTGACGTCCGGGTCCGTCACCGTGCTCGGCTGTGACCTGCGCAGTGACCGCGCCGCGGTGCGGCGCCGGGTCGGCATGCTCGGCCACGCCGCCGCCCTGTACGACGACCTGACCGTGGTGGAGAACGTGCGCTTCGCGGTGCGGGCGGCGGGCGGCGATCCCCACGGTGTCGACGCCGTGCTCGAGCGCCTGGGGCTGGCGGGCCGGTTGCGGCGCACCGCGGTGGGCCGGCTGTCGGCCGGGCAGCGGCGGCGGGTGGACCTCGCCGCCCTGGTGGCGCGACGGCCGGAGCTGTGGCTGCTCGACGAGCCGCACGCCTCGCTCGACGTCGCCGGGCGGGAGCTGGTCGACACGGTCGTGCGCGACGCCGCTGCCGCGGGCGCCACCGTGCTGGTGGCCTCGCACGAGCTGCAGACGGTCGTGCCGCTGGCCGACCAGGTCGTCACCCTCGCCGGCGGGCGGGTGGTGGACCGGTGGTCGCCGGCCCGCCCCTCGCCCGCCCCCGACCCGGCCGTGGCCGTCGGCACGCCGGCAGGGGGTGCGGAGCGGGCGGACGACGCTGCGCCCACCGGAGGGGCCGGCCCGGCCGTCACCGCGGCTCGGCGCACCGAGCGGGGAGAGGCGGGTGCCCATGTTGCGTGACGCGGCGCTCGTCGCCGGCAAGGACCTCCGCATCGAGCTCCGCTCGCGGGTGGTGCTCCACCAGGTGGTGCCCTTCGCTGCACTCGTGCTGCTGCTGTTCGCCTTCGCGCTGGGCCCCGACCGCAAGGCCCTGTCGGGCGCGGCGGCCGGGCTGTTCTGGGTGGCGGTGCTGTTCGTGACGGTCCTGGCGGTGCAACGCAGCGCCGGCCTGGAGTCCGCTCCCGGCGCCCGGGACTCGCTGCGCCTGTCGGGCCTCGACCCGGCCGGCATCTTCCTGGGCAAGACCGCCGCGGTCGTCGCCGAGCTGCTCGTGCTCGAGGTCCTGCTCGGCGCAGGCGCCGTCCTGCTCTACGGCGCCAGCGTGCGCAGCTACCCGGAGCTGGTCCTGGCGGCGGTGCTCGGCACCATCGGGGTCGGCGCGGCCGGCACCCTCTACGGCTCGCTCACCGCGGGCATCCGCGTCCGCGAGACGCTCATGCCCTTCCTGCTGCTGCCGGTGGCGGCCCCGGTGCTGCTGGCGGGCACCCGCCTGTGGCAGGCCGCCCTCGGCACGGGGAGCGGCGGCCCCGGCGCCACCGGGGGCGGCTCGTGGATCACCATCCTCGCCGTCTTCGCCGTCGCCTACGTCGGCCTCGGCGTCCTCGTCTTCGGTCCTGTCCAGGAGGCATCATGACCACCCTCGCGTCCGAGCACGCCGGCCCCGCGGCCGGGGAGGGCCGCCCGCCGCTGCCGCGACCATGGAGCGCACGGGCCACGTGGACGGTGCGAGGGATCGGCATCGCCGCCCTGGTGAGCACGGCGGTCACCGTGTGGCTGGGCCTGTGGGTGACGCCGCCGTCCGAGGTCATGCACAACCTCGTCCGCCTGGTCTACATCCACCCGCCGATCGCGTGGGTCGCGCTGTACCTGGCGTTCGGCGTGCTCGGCGTCGCCAGCCTGCTGTGGCTGTGGCCGCGGACGCGGAGCCTGGCGTGGGATCGCACCGCCGCCGCGTCGGCCGAGGTCGGCGTGGTGTTCACCGCGTTGACCCTGGTGACGGGGTCGATCTGGGGCAGGCCGACCTGGGGGGTGTGGTGGGCGTGGGACGCCCGGCTCACCTCCACCGCTCTGCTGCTGGTGCTCCTGCTCGGCTACCTGGCGCTCCGCCGGGTGCCTTCGGACCCCGACACGCGGGCGCGGCGCTCCGCGGTGGCGGCCCTGGTGGCGGTGGTGGACGTGCCGATCGTCTACTTCTCGGTCAACTGGTGGCACAGCCTGCACGAGAACACCCAGGTCGACATCCACGGGCTGATGGCGGGCACCATGGTGCTGGGCTTCGTCTCGTTCACGCTGGCCTTCGTGTGGATGCTCGCCACGGCCTTGCGCATCCAGACGCTGCGGGCGCACCTGGAGGGCCTGGAGCTCGCCGCGGCGCTGGCCGACCGCCACGCCGAGTCGGACCACACCGGCCCGACGGGTGACCGCCACGGCGTGGCCGGTGCCGCTAGCGTGCCGGCGGCCGCGGTCACCGGTGCCGCAGGCGGGGCGCCGGACGAGGCCGTCGCCGCGGCCAGCGGAGGGACGCGTTCATGAGCTACATCGACGCCGGTTACGCCATCGCCCTGGTCGTCACCGCCGGGTACGCGGTCACGCTGTGGCAGCGCCGCCGCCGCCTGGAGCGGCTGGTACGGCGGGTGCGTGCCGACCAGGAGCAGCCGTGACGGACCTGCGCGTCGGCCGGGCCGGGGCGCCGGGGCCCCAGCCCGGGTCGCCCGCCGGGCGCCCGCCGGGTCCGCCACCGTCCGGAGGGCCCGGGCAGCCCGTCGCGCCCCTCGACGAGTTCGGCGAGGTCGAGTCGCCCGACGCGTCGCCGGCAGGGGAGCCCGGCCAGGCCGGGTCGTCCCCCGACTCGCCGGCAGGGACAGCATCTCCGGCAGGGACAGCATCTCCGGCAGGGACAGC
>JAJZYI010000368.1 GCA_021798135.1 Actinomycetes bacterium
GCCGGCGGGGCCCCGCCGTGGCCGCGGGCGGCGGCGGACCGTGCCGCGCGCCGTCACCGCAGCCCCGTCACCGACAGGAAGTCGGCGTAGAAGATGCCGAGCCCGAGCGCGGCGAAGAGCCCGGCCAGGATCCAGAAGCGCACGATGACCGTCGTCTCGGGCCAGCCGAGCAGCTCGAAGTGGTGGTGCAGGGGGGCCATCCGCAGCACGCGCCGGCCGAAGACGCGGTAGGCGACCACCTGCACGACGACGGACAGGGTCACGATCACGAACAGCCCGCCGATGACGAGCAGCAGGAGCTGGAGGTTCATGAGGAGGCACAGGGCGCCGAGGCCCGTGCCGATGGACAGCGAGCCGGTGTCGCCCATGAAGATCTTGGCCGGAGCCGCGTTCCACCACAGGAAGCCGAGGCAGGCCCCGGCCATGGCCGTGGCGACGAGCGCCAGGTCGAGCGGCTCGGAGCCTCCGAGCCGGTAGATCCCGGGGTGCCGGAACTGCCAGTAGCCGATGATGGCGAGGACCGCGAAGCAGAAGGTGGCCGAGCCCGACGCCAGCCCGTCGAGCCCGTCGGTGAGGTTGACGGCGTTGGACGTGCCCACCACCACCAGCACCGCCCAGAGCACCCAGCCGACGCTGCCCAGGTCCACCCCGGTGGAGTTCCACCTCGTGAAGGACAGGTAGGTGCTGGCGTGCGCCCACCGCTCGGCGGCGATGGCGAAGCCGAGCGCGACGACGACCTGGCCGCCGAACTTGCCCCGCTTGTTCAGCCCCAGGCTGCGCCGGTGCCGGATCTTGATCCAGTCGTCGAGGAGGCCGATGGCCCCCGCCGCCACCGTCACCAGGACGACCAGGATGCCGGCGCGGCTGAAGGCGACGTGGTCGGCGTGGGCGATCACGTACCCCACGCCCAGGGCGGCGAGCATCGCCAACCCGCCCATCGTGGGCGTGCCCGCCTTGGCCAGGTGCATGCGAGGGCCGTCCTCGCGGATCTGCTGGCCGATCCGGTTGCGCGCCAGCCAGCGGATGAGCACCGGGGTGACCATGGCGGCGGCCAGGAGCGCGAAGCCGCCTGCGAGCATCAGGCTGATCACGGCCGCAGCTCCCGCTGGCCGGTACCGGCGCCACGCGCCGCGGCGGCCGCCACCGCACGGTCGTCGAAGGGCACGACCCGCCCGGCGCGTTCGATCGTGGTCTCGTGCCCCTTGCCGGCGACGAGCACGACGTCGCCGGGACGGGCCGCGCCCACGGCGAGCTCGATCGCCGCCCGGCGGTCGGCCACGACCCAGACGTCGCTGCGCCCGGGCTCGATGCCGACGCGGACGGCGGCGATGATGGCCTCGGGGTCCTCGCCGCGGGGGTTGTCGGACGTGATCACCACCACGTCGGCGTGCTCGGCGGCAGCGGCCCCCATCCGGGGCCGCTTGTCGCGGTCCCGGTCGCCCCCGCAGCCGAACACGCAGAGCACCCGGCCGCTCCCGGCGACCTGGCGGGCGCTGGCGAGGGCAGCGACCAGCGCGTCGGTGGTGTGGGCGAAGTCGACGACGACGGTGACCGGCGACGCCGGCGGCCCGGCGACGACCTCGAACCGCCCGGGGACCGGTCCGGCAGCGGCCAGCCCGGCGACCACGTCGTCCTCGGCCACGCCGACCGCTGCCGCGGCGGTCGCCGCCGCCAGGGCGTTGGGCACCTGGAAGGCGCCGCGCACGCCCAGCTCCACGCGGCGCCCTCGCCAGGTGAAGCGGGTCGGGCCCCCGCCCACCTGCACGTCCACCGCCTCCTCCAGGGAGAACGTCGTGACCGCCACGCCGGTGCCGGCGAGCCGCTCCACCAGCCGGCGGCCCCACGGGTCGTCCGCGTTGACGACGGCGAGCGCGCAGCGCTCGGCGTCGAACAGGGAGGCCTTCGCCTCGAAGTAGGCCTCCATGGTGCCGTGGTAGTCGAGGTGCTCGTGGGCGAGGTTGGTGAACACGGCGGCCGAGAACCACGTGCCGTGCACGCGGCTCTGGACCAGGGCGTGCGACGAGACCTCGACCGCTGCGGCCCGGCAGCCGTCCGCCACGGCAGCGGCCAGGCGCCGCTGCAGGTCGGGTGCCTCGGGCGTGGTGCGTGCGCCGCTCAGCGTGCCGATGACCACGGTGGGCAGGCCACCGGCCTGCAGGGCGGCGGCGGTCAGGTAGGTCACCGAGGTCTTCCCGTTCGTCCCGGTGACGCCGATCGTCGTCAGGTCGCGGCTCGGCTGGCCCCACAGGCGGCACGAGGCCAGGGCCATGGCCGGTCGCACCTGCCCCGGAGCCACCAGCGCCTGTGGCACGGCCACGTCCACCGGCCGTTCGCCGAGGACGCCGACGGCGCCGGCAGCGACCGCCTGCGCCGCGTAGCGGTGGCCGTCGTGGCTGGCGCCGGCGACGCAGCAGAACAGCGCACCGGGCTCCACGTCCCGGTGGTCGTAGGCGACCGAGCCGATCTCGGGCGCGCCGATGTCGCCTCGGGCGCCGACGAGCACCACGTCCTGGAGCAGGCGGTCCATTCGCACGATCGAGCGCCTCCGGGCGGCGGCCGCGCCGCGGCCGATCCGCGGCGCCCGCCCCGGGCGGGATGGTAGCGGGGCTTGCCCGACCCCCCCTGGAGCAGCGTTCCCCCCCAGGTGGGTGACGGGGCGGCGCCGGCACGCCCGACGCGGGCGGCGAGCGGGCGGGCACGACCCCCCCAACGGGCGGCGGGCGGTCGCGGCGACCGGCGGTGTCGCCGTCCCGCCCCGCCTGGTGGCGGCGACGGTGGCGCCGGGTGGCGCGCTGCACCGCATCCCGCGGCAGCCGG
>JAJZYI010000032.1 GCA_021798135.1 Actinomycetes bacterium
CGCAGCACCTCTGGCGCGCCCGCCGGCCGCAGCGCCCCTGCTCCCGCCAGCCGCGCGCCGCGCCGCCGCTGCGCCGCGTGCGCCGTCGGGCGACCCGGTCACGTCCCCAGCTCCTCGCCGACGTGCTCCGCCACCTGGCGCACCGTGCGGAGGCCCTGGGTGCGGGTGAAGAGCTCGGGGATGAAGATCATCGGGACGGCGGGATCGATCCCCGCGCGCAGGCGCTCCAGGTGCCCGGCGCGCGTCCGGCGCATCGTCACGGCCAGCCGCGCGGCGTCGAACACGGCGGACGGGTCGCCGCCGGCGACACGCGACAGCGCGCTGCGGGCGGCCGGCTTGGCCAGCCGGTCGAAGACGGCCTCCTCGCTGCTGCCGAACAGCTCCGGCAGCACCCGGTTCACCACGACGGCGCAGAGGTCGACCGTGGTGTGCTCCAGCAGGCGGGTGGCGAGGTCCATCGTCTCGTTGACGGGCATCTCCTCCGCCGTGGTGACGACGGCCAGCCCGGTGACCGCCGGGTCCGACAGCATGTCGAGCATCCAGTTGGTCTGGGACCGGACCAGGCCGACGCGCACGAGCTCGTTGATGGCCTGCGGGGCCGAGAGCTGCCCCACCACGTGGCCGGTGGCGGCCGCGTCCACCACGACCATGTCGTAGTGGCGCTCGCGGACCTCGTAGCAGAGCTTGCCCACGGTGAGGATCTCGCGGACGCCGGGGGCGGCGGTGGCCACGAAGTCGAACGCCTTCGCCAGGGGACCGATCCGGCCGACCATGGGGACCTTCAGCTGGAGCTTGAGGTACTCCCTGAGCGAGGCCTCGGTGTCCATCGACATGGCCCAGAGGTTCGGGAGCACGGCCACCGGGTCGAAGCCGGTCGGCTCCGCCTCGAGCTGGGCGGCGACGTCGCCCTTGGCATCGACCTCGCACAGCAGCGTGCGGCGGCCGTGCTCGGCCGCGTACAGCGCGATGGCCGTGGCGAGCGTGGTCTTCCCCACCCCGCCCTTGCCCGTGACGAACAGCAGGCTGCGGTCGAGCAGGTCGCTCACGGCGTCGCGGCGGCCCCCGCCCGCAGGCGGGAGAGCGCCCACCTCCGGCGCGACGGGGCGCGTCGGCGGTCACCCGAGCCGGCGACGGGCGCCGACGGACCGCCCGGGGTCACGGGGCGCCGAAGCCCACCCGGCGCTCGGTGGCCGGGGCGCCGACCTCGACGTAGGCGACCTTGGCCGTGGGGACCCCGACCCGGCGCCCGCGGCGGTCGGTCAGCCACAGCACCGAGTCGGTGCCGGCCAGCGTCTTCTCGATGTCGGCGACGAGCGCGTCGCGGTCGACGTCGTCGCCCAGCTCGACCTCGAGCTCCTTGACGCTCTGGGAGATCCCGATGCGCACGTCCACGTGGGTCGCTCCTTCCTGGGCACGGCGCCCGCCTGCTCGAGACCGCCGGCGTCGGTCCGCACCGAGCCGGTCCGGGCGGACCGGCCCCCCCGACGATACAACGATGCGCCACACTGGGAGCCAACCGGGCGCAGCCATCGCAGCCCGGGAGCGAGAGCCGGACGACACCACCAGCGGACGACACCACCAGCGGACGACACCACCAGCAGAGCAGAGCGCACCATGGTCGAACCCACCACAGCCCCCCAGGGCCCCGCCCTCGTCGACGTCGCTTGCGGCGGGGCCAGCACGACGGTGCCGCGGCGACAGGCCTGGGCGGCGACCATGGCCGGGACGCCCGGCGACCGCGGCCTGGTGCTGGCGCACGCCGGTTCCGCCCCGCGAGCCGTCGGGCTGCCGGGGGTGGCGACCCGACCGGTGCCGCGCGAAGAGCGCGAGGCCGCCGAGGCGGCCAGCCTGGCGCCCGGCGCCACCCTCGCCGCCGGGGCCGGCGACCGCGCCCGTCCCGAGGAGCCCGACCCCTGGCGGACCTGCTTCGAGCGCGACCGCGACCGCGTCCTCCACGCGACCGCCTTCCGGCGGCTCGCCGGCAAGACGCAGGTGTTCGTGCACCCGGCGGACCACCAGCGCACCCGGCTCACGCACGCGCTCGAGGTCGCCCAGGTGGCGACGGCCGTGGCTCGCGCCACCGGCCTGAACGCCACCCTGGTGGAGGCCATGGCCCTCGGGCACGACTGCGGCCACGGTCCCGGCGGGCACGCCAGCGAGGACGCCTTCGAGATCTTCCTGCCCGGCTTCCACCACGCCCGGTGGGGCGCCGACGTGGTGCTCGACCGCCTGAACCTGTGCGCGCAGACGCTCGACGGCATCCGGAACCACAGCTGGTCGCTGCCTGCGCCCGCCACGCCCGAGGGCGAGGTCCTCAGCTGGGCGGACCGCATCGCCTACTGCACCCACGACCTCGAGGACGCCGTGCGCGCCGGCATCGTCGACGACGCCGACCTGCCCGCGTCGGTCGTCGAGGTCGCCGGCCGGAACCGGTCAGAGCAGCTCCGGGCCTTCATCACCGCCCTCGTGTCCGGCATCACCGCCCACGGGATCGTGGGCATGGACGGCGACACGGCCGGCGCCCTGGCGGCCCTCCGCTCGTTCAACTACGAGCGGATCTACATGCGCCCGGAGTCCGTCGCCCAGGCCGACGCCGTGATCGCCGTGCTGCGAGCGCTCGTGGAGCTGTACACCGACCATCCCGAGGACGTGCCCGATCCCCGCGCCGCGGACGCCGAGCCGGGCACGGACCCGGCACTGCGGCGCGCCGTGACCTACGTTGCCGGTATGACCGACCGCTTCGCCTTCGACCTGGCCGTCGAACGCCTGGGCTGGGCACCCGAGCGCCTGCCCCGCGCCGTCGACGCCGCCGGCAGCGGCCACCCGCCCACCGGCTCCACCGGCTCCGGCACGCCGTGAGCGGGCGCCTGTGGGTGCTGGTCGGGATCCTCGTCGGGGTCGCCATCGGCCTCGCCCGGTTCCCCTACCTCGCCGGGGCCGCGACGTCGCTCGCCGACACGGCGCAGCACGTGGTCGGGACCGTCGGCCAGACCCTCGTGCACGGTGCCGCCGACGCCGGTGCACCACGGCGAGTCGTGCTCGGGTTCACTGCGCTCGTCGCCGTGCTGGTTCCCGGGACGACCGCCCTGCTGCTCGTCGCGGCCGCGCGCGGCACCGCCACGGCGCGACGCGTGATCGGGGTCCTGCTCGCCGCGCTCGGGATCGGCGCCTTCTTCTACCTGCCCGCCGGCCCCGCCCTCGGCGTGGTGCTCCTCGCCGTGGCAGCCGGTGCCGCCGCCGTTGCCGCCACCGGGCCGCTCGTGGTCGCCCCGCTCGCCGCCCTCGCCGCGCTCATCGCCACCGGCTCCCTGCCCAAGCTCGTCCACGGCACGGTGCCTCCCGGCGACCCCGTCGGCACCATGCACGTCGCCCTGTTCGCCGCACCGGGTGACCCCCTGTGGCTGCAGGTCGTGCTCCTCGTGATCGCGGCCGTCCCGTTCGCCGTGGCCGCACGGCTGGCCCTCCGCTGACGGCCGCGGCGCCGGCACCGCTCAGCGCCGGCGCCGGGAACCCGCCACCGCGCCCATCGCCGGAGCGACGACCAGCCACAGGCCGATCGTCAGCACCATGGACGTCAGGTAGCCGAAGGGACGGATGCCGACGTCGGCACCCACGATCCCGGCGAACACCATGAGCAGCCACGCGCTCACGAAGAACACGGGGCCGGCCGCCAGCACTCCGAAGAAGTCCCGCATCGGAACCCTCCTTCCGCGCCGCCCACGTGGTCCGGCCAGCAGCGGGAGCGGCCGCCGGACCGCCGTCGGGCTCCCCCCCCACAGTGCGCCGCGCCGGCAGCCAGGCGCAGGGCCGAACGGCCCGGCGTCAGCGGGCCGCCGCCCCCAGCACCGAGCGGAGCCGGACCCGCTGCCCCGTCCGCAGGATCGCCCGCGTGTAGACGCGGGTGGCCACCCTGGCCACACCCGCCGTCGCCGCCACCGTGAGCAGCGCCGCCAGGACCACCTCCCACCAGCTCGCCACGCCGAGCGCCACCAGGACGGGCATGCAGAACGGTGCCGTCGGCGGCAGGTACGCCAGCACGCGGACGAACGTCGACGCGTCGCCGCTGGCGATCGCCGTGAGACCCACCAGGTAGCCGACCAGGATCGGCAGCTGAAGGGGGAACGCCAGCGACTGCACGTGCTCCTGGCGCTGGGCGAGCGAGCCGGCCGCGGCGAACACCCAGCAGTACAGGAAGTAGGCGAGCACGACCCACACCAGGGCGACCGCCACGCTGGCCACCGCCGCGCCCTGCAGCAGCGGGCTGCCCACCCCCTCCGCCAGCACCAGCGCGAAGCCGACCAGCAGTGCCGCCTGGCCGAAGCCGACGAGCCCGATGCCCAGCACCTTGCCGGAGAGGAGCTGGCCCGGACGCATGGTGGCGAGCAGGACCTCGACGACCCGGTTCGCCTTCTCCTCGACCACCCCCATGAGCACCCACGTGCCGTACTGGCTGAGCAGGACGAACGTCAGGATGACGCCGTAGAGGCCGACCGTCCGCGCCGTCGACTTCGCCGCGCTCGGCTCGAGGGCCTGGACCGGCAGCGGGACGGGATGGGCAAGGCGCGCGGCCGCCGCCGGCGACAGGCCCGCCTGCTCCAGGCCCTGCTGCAGCGCCACCACCCGGGCGACCTCGGCCGTGAGCAGGGCGGCCCCAGACGTGTCCCCGACGGCGAACGGCTTGCGGACCAGGATGCGGGTGCCGTCGACCACCGCGAGCGTCAGGTCACCGCTCCGCACGGCCGACGCCGCCGCGGCCGCCGTGGGCTCGCGCACCACCGTCACCGTCGTGCCGGCGCCCGGGCCGAGCGCCACGATCGACGCCTCGACCGGCGCCGACAGGCTGCCCACGATGCCGACGCGGTCCATCCCTCGGTGACCCCGGTTGAGCACCGGCACCACGATGGCCGCGGCGACGACCAGCAGCACGACCGCCGTCCCGATGACGAACACCCGGCTCCGCGTCCGCTCCCTCACCTCGCGGGCGGCGACCAGGCCGACCGTGCCCCCGGCCCGGCGGGGACCGCGGCGCCCGCGCCGGCTCCACGGGCCGGTCCAGCCTGCGGCGCCACCACCCGCCGCCGGCGACGGCCGGTCAGCCGCGCGTCCCGCCGCCCGGCGGCGCCGCAGGACGCGCACCGCCACGGCCAGGACCACCGCCGCGCCCGCCACCGCGGGGCCCGCGTTCACCGGCCCTGCCCGGCACCGGCGGCGGGCACCGCTCCGGCCCGGCCCGCGGCCGGCGAGGCACCGACGGCCTCCAGGAACACCTCGGACAGCCGCCGCCGCTCCACCGCGAACGTCTCGACCGGCCCGGCCGCCATCGCCGCCGCCAGGACCCGCTGCGGGTCGGCACCCGGGTCGAGGACGAGACGGACCGCGCCGCCGTCGACCCGCGACACCGAGGCGCCCGCCAGGCCGGCCGCCCAGGCGCCCGCCAGGTCGCCGTGGACCTTGACGACCAGGCGCCGCTGCCCGGCGCTCGTGAGCTCGTCGACCGACCCGGCGGCCACCAGGCGCCCGGCGTCGATGATCGCGGCTGAGGCACAGAGGTCCTCGACCAGGTCGAGCTGGTGGCTCGAGAACAGCACCGTGCGGCCGGCGGCGGCCTGGGCCGCCAGCACGGCCCCGACGGCGTCGATCCCGACCGGGTCGAGCCCCGACAGGGGCTCGTCGAGGACCAGCAGGTCGGGCTCGTGGAGCAGCGCCGCGGCGAGCTGCACCCGTTGCTGGTTGCCCAGCGACAGCGACTCCACCTTGCTCCGCGCCCGCTCCGACACGCCCAGCACGCCCAGCCAGCGATCCGCCGCCGCCCGCGCCTCGGTGGCCAGCATCCCGTGCAGGCGGCCCAGGTACTCGAGCTGGTCCCGTACCACCATGCCGGGGTACAGCCCCCGCTCCTCGGGCATGTAGCCGAACCGGCGGCGGTCCGCCGGTCCCACGGGCGCGCCCCGCCACAGCACGTCGCCCCGGTCCAGGCGGACCAGGCCGAAGACGGCCCGCATCGCCGTGGTCTTGCCGGCACCGTTCGGGCCGAGGAAGCCCACGACCTGGCCCGGGGGCACGGTCATCGACAGCCCGTCGAGGGCGACCACGTCGCCGAACCGCCGCGCCAGGTCGTGCAGCTCGAGCGACGAACCACCCCCTGCCGGCAGGCCGTCGGCGGTTCGCGGCCCCACCGCCGGCGGGGACGGGACGGCGCCGGTGCGCTCACCTCCCGACCCGGTGTGCGGCATGCCGCCAGTATTGCCCGCAGCCGGCGGCGTCGCTGCCAGCCGCCCGGGGCCGCCGAGGCCGGCGAGCGGCCCGCGGCCCGCGGCGATCACCAGGCCGCCGGGGTGGTCCTCACGGTCGGGTGTCGTCGTCCAGGAGGGCGATGGGCACCGCCACCACCTTCGCCCGCAGGTACTCGCCCAGAGACTTCGCCTGGGCGTCGACCCGGCTGCTGGACGCCACGCCCTCGCCGAGCAGGCCGACCACGACGAAGTTGAGGGCCCGGAGGTTGGGCAGCTCGTAGCGCCGGACCGGCAGGTCCCGGCACTCGGGCAGCAGCGTCCGCAGGCGGTCCACGGTCAGCTCGGCCGCCAGCCACCGGTAGGCGCGATCGCTGCGCGCCCACACCCCGACGTTGGCGTTGCCGCCCTTGTCGCCGCTGCGCGCCCCGACCAGGCGGCCGAGCGGGACCCGGCGCGTCGGCCCCTCGTCGGCCGGCCCCTCCCCGGCCGGCTCCTGCTCGGCACCGGCCGGCGGCCCGGACGGTCCGGCGGCGGGGCCCGCCGGGCGGCCTCCGCCGGGCACCACCACCGGCGCGACCTCGCGCGCCTCGCCGCCCACCGACACCCGCTGCACCACGGCCTCGGCAGGGACCAGCACGGGCCAGTACACGCCGTAGAGCTGGGTCTGGGCGGGCCGCAGGAAGAGCCCGGGATAGTTGGCCAGGGGCAGCTCGGTCACGGCCGCGGCCAGCGTCCCGCGGACCTTGCGCTCGTCGGGGTCCTTCACCGTGACCCGGAGCTCGGCCATGGCCGCCTCGTTGGAGGGCGGGTCGGGCTGGTCCGTGCGCAGCAGCGCCACGTCGACCTCGGCGAAGGCGCCGCGCCCGCCGGGGATGCGCTCCCACAGCGCCTGCTCGGCCAGCGCCGCCTTCGCCGCCACGTCCAGCCCCGTGACCATCACCGACACGGTCGTCCGCCACCCGCCCTGGTAGTTGAGGGCCACCTTGGTGGTCGGCGGCGGCGGCTCGCCGCGCACGCCGGAGATCCGGACCCGGTCGGGCCCTTCCAGGGACAGCCGGACCGTGTCGAACCGGGCGGTCACGTCGGGGTTGGCGTACGCCGGGCCGGCGATCTCGTACAGCAGCTGGGCGGTCACCGTGCCGACCGAGACCAGGCCGCCGTGCCCGGGGTGCTTGGTGATGACCGACGAGCCGTCGGCAGCCACCTCGGCGATGGGGAACCCGGGGTGCACCAGGCCGGGCACCTCCTCGAAGAAGGCGTAGTTGCCCCCGGTGGCCTGCGCCCCGCACTCGATGACGTGCCCGGCCGCCACCGCGCCGGCGAGAGCGTCCCAGTCGTCGCGCGCCCAGCCGTGGTGCCAGGCGGCCGGTCCCACCACCAGGGCGGCGTCGGTCACCCGCCCGGTCACGACGATGTCGGCGCCGCGGGCCAGCGCGTCGGCGATGCCCCAGCCGCCCAGGTAGGCGTTGGCGGTGAGGACGTCGCGGTCGCCGAGCGGCTCGCCGGTGTCCATGTGGGCGAGGTCGACTCCCTGGGCACGCAGGTCGGCCAGGCGGGGCAGCAGGTCGTCGCCCTCCACCACGGCGATGGTGGGCGCCAGGCCCTGGCGGTCCGCCACGGCCTGCAGGGCGGCGGCGCACGCTGCCGGCGCGAGGCCGCCGGCGTTCGACACCACCCGGATCCCCCGCTGCAGGCAGGTGCCCATCACCTGCTCCATCTGGGCCACGAAGGTCCGGGCGTAGCCGGTGGCGGGGTCGCGCATGCGGTTCTTGGCGAGGATCAGCATGGTGAGCTCGGCCAGCCAGTCCCCGGTGAGCACGTCGATGGGCCCGCCGTCGACCATCTCGCGCGCCGCGTCCAGGCGGTCGCCGTAGAAGCCGCTGCAGTTGGCGATCCGCAGGGGCTGCCGGTCGCCGCCCCGTGCCGCCAGGGTCACGGCCGCGCCTCGGCGGCGGCCTCCTGCCGGGCGTCCTCCCCCGGCGGGTCCTCCCCCGGCGGGCCGCCCGGGGCCGCGTCACCCGCCGGCGGCGCCTCGGCCAGCACCACCAGCAGGTCGTCCCCCGACACCTGGTCCCCGGCGGCCACCCGGACCTCGGCGACGGTGCCGGGACGGGGCGCGACCACGCGGTGCTCCATCTTCATCGCCTCCACCACGACGAGCAGCTGGCCCTCGGCCACCTCGTCGCCCGTGCCGACGGCCACCGAGATGACCCTGCCCGGCATCGGTGCCACCAGCGCGCCGGCGACCGCCGGGGCCTCGGGCTCGGGGAACCGGTCGACCGCCACCAGCGCCACGTCGCCGGCCGGGCCCTGCACCCACCACCGGTCCCCGTGGCGCTGCCACCGGGCGAGCAGGCGGCGGCCGGCGAGCTCCAGGTCCAGGGTGCCCGACGCCGCCCGCGGCCTGCCGGTGCCAGGCGCCGCCTGCGCACCGGCGCCGCCCGGCGCCAGCCCCGAGCCGGCGGGCTGCCGGGTCACGTGCCGGAGCCGCACGACCTCGGTGCGGTCCCCCACCGTCACCTCGACGGCGCCGTCGCGCCGGGCTCGCCAGCCGACCGTGACGTCGTCGCCCTCGACCCGCCAGGTCACCTGCTCGGGCGGCAGGACCCCGTTGCGGAACCCCGCAGGCAGGGACCGCAGCAGCGGGGCGCTGTCGCGCTGCTCGGCCAGGTCGACCAGCGTCGCGGCCACGGCGGCGGCCCGGACGTCCTCGGCCGACGGCACCCACCGTGGCGCCGGCGCTACCCGTTCGATGAACGACGTGGTGGTCCGCCCCGCCAGGAACTCCGGGTGCCGCAACGTCGCGACCAGGAAGTCGCGGTTGGTCGTGACGCCGCGGACGACCGTCCGCTCCAGGGCGAGCGCCAGGCGCAGGGCCGCCTCGGTGCGGGTGGGGGCGTGCGCCACCACCTTGGCCAGCATCGGGTCCCACTCCACCCCGACGACGCTGCCGGCCTCGATCCCGGAGTCGAACCGCACCGCAGGGTCCACCGCCGGCTGCCAGCCGACGACGGTGCCGGTGGCAGGCAGGAACCCGCGGGCCGGGTCCTCGGCGTACAGGCGCACCTCGATGGCGTGGCCGGCGATGCGCAGGTCACCCTGCTCGAAGCCCAGCGGCTCGCCCTGGGCGATGCGCAGCTGCTCGCGCACCAGGTCGAGGCCGGTGATCGCCTCGGTCACCGGGTGCTCCACCTGCAGCCGGGTGTTCACCTCCAGGAAGAAGAACTCCCCGTCGGGCCCGACGACGAACTCGACGGTCCCGGCGCTGCGGTAGCCGACCGCCCGGGCCGCGGCCAGCGCCGCCTCCCCCATGCGGGCCCGCATGGCCGGGTCGAGGGCCGGCGACGGCGCCTCCTCCACGACCTTCTGGTGCCGGCGCTGGATCGAGCACTCGCGCTCGAAGCAGTGGACGACCGAGCCGTGGGCGTCGGCCAGGACCTGGATCTCGACGTGGCGCGCGTCGGGGAGGAACCGCTCGGCGAACACGGTGCCGTCGCCGAACGACGACACCGCCTCGCGTGACGCGGCCTCCACGGCCTCGGCGTAGCCCTCGGGGCCCTCGACCACGCGCATGCCCTTGCCGCCGCCCCCGGCCGCCGCCTTGACCAGCAGCGGCCAGCCGATGTCGGGCGTGCCCCCGCCGACCACCCACGGCAGGACCGGCACCCCGGCCGCAGCCATGAGCTCCTTGGCGCGCAGCTTGTCGCCCATGGCCTCGATGGCCTCCGGCGGCGGCCCGACCCACACCAGCCCGGCGTCGACGACGGCGCGGGCGAACTCGGCCCGCTCCGACAGGAAGCCGTACCCCGGATGGACGGCGTCGGCGCCGGACGCCTCCGCCGCGGCCACGACCTTGGCGATGTCGAGGTAGGTCTCGGCCGCGCTCCGGCCGGGCAGCGCCACGGCATGGTCGGCCTCGGTGACGTGCGGGGCGTCGGCGTCGCTGTCGGCGTACACGGCCACGGTCTCGATGCCCATGGCGGCGGCCGTGCGCCTGATGCGGCGGGCGATCTCGCCCCGGTTGGCGACGAGCAGGCGGCGGATGGGGCGCGGTGCGCTCCCGGCGGCGGCGGGCGTCGCCGCGACGCCCGTGGGGCCACCGTCGGGGCTCGGGCGCCCGGCAGGGGTGACGGGCGCGCTCACAGCCGGAACACCCCGAAGCCCGGTGCGCCGGCCACCTCGCCGCTGTGGCAGGCGGAGAGCGCCATGCCGACGACGTGGCGGGTGTCGCGGGGGTCGATGATGCCGTCGTCGGCGACCCGGCCCGTGGCGTAGGTCGCCTCGGACATGGCCCCGGCGAACGCCTCGACGGCCTCGGTCCGCGCCCGCTCGACGTCCTCGTCGAGCACCTCGCCCCGGCGCTCCGCCTGGGCACGCCGCACGATCTCCATGACGCCGGCCATCTGCTTGGGGCCCATGATGGCGATCTTGGCCGTCGGCCACAGGAAGACGAAGCGGGTGTCGAAGGCCCGGCCGCCCATGCCGTAGTTGCCGGCACCGTAGCTGGCACCCACGATGACGGTGATGTGCGGCACCGTCGAGTTCGACAGGGCGTTGATCATCTGGCTCCCGTGCTTCACGATCCCGCCGCGCTCGTAGTCCCGGCCGACCATGTAGCCGGTGATGTTCTGCAGGAACAGCAGCGGGGTGGCCGCCTGGTTGCAGAGCTGGATGAACTGGGCGGCCTTCTGCGCCGAGTCCGAGAAGAGCGGTCCGTTGTTGGCCAGGATGCCGACGGGGAAGCCGTGGACGTGGGCCCAGCCGCAGACGATGCTGGATCCGTAGCGGGGCTTGAACTCCTCCAGGCGGCTGCCGTCGGTGATACGCGCCACGATCTCCCTCGCGTCGGTCGGGACGCGCAGCTCGGGGTCGACCAGCCCCAGGAGCTCCTCGGGGTCGTGCAGCGGCGGTGGCGGGTCCGGGTCCGCGGGCCCGGGCCCGCGCTTGGTCCAGTGGAGGTGGGCGATCACGTCCCGGCACATGCGGATCGCCTCGGGCTCGTCCTCCGCCAGGTAGTCGGCCAGGCCGCTCACCTGGGCGTGCATGGCCGCGCCCCCGAGCTCCTCGTCGTCGGCGTCCTCGCCGGTCGCCATCTTGACGAGCGGCGGCCCGCCGAGGAAGACCTTCGCCCCGCCGCGCACGAAGATGGTGTAGTCGGACAGGCCGGGCTGGTAGGCGCCTCCGGCGGTCGAGCTGCCGAACACCACCGAGACGGTGGGGACGCCCCGGGCCGAGAGCTCGGTGATGTCGTGGAACATGCGACCGGTGGCGGCGAAGTGGGTGAGGTTCTCCCGCAGCACCCGCTCGGCGTCGCCCACGGCCCCGAGCCCGCGCAGGTCGCCGCCCGACGACTCCACGAACTGGATGTACGGCAGCCGGTTCTGGCGCGCGACCTCCAGTGCCCGCTCGATCTTGCGGATGCTGATGGCCGTCATCGAGCCGCCGAGCACGCTGGGGTCGTTGCCCACCACGACGCACTCGGTACCCGACACCACCCCGATGCCGAGCACGGCGCCGCCGCCGACGGCGTAGTCGGTCCGGTTCCCGGCGAGCGACGCCAGCTCCAGGAACGGCGACCCGGGGTCGAGCAGGAGGGCCAGGCGCTCGCGCACGGGCAGCTTGCCCTGGCGCCGCAGCCGCTCGAACGCCCGCTCGCCGCCCCCGGCCGCCGCCTGCGCCTGCAGGTCCCGCAGCTCGTCGAGCATGGCCAGCATGCGCTCGCGGTTGGCGTGGAAGGTGTCGCCCGCCGTGTCGGCGGTGCTCGCGATCACGGGCACGGCGCTCAGCCCTCGGCCCCGTAGCCCCACAGGCCGGCGAGGATCCGCAGCATGACCTCGTCGGCACCGCCGCCGATGGAGATCAGCCGGGCGTCGCGGTAGTAGCGCGACACCCAGGTCTCGTCCATGTAGCCGATGCCGCCGTGGAACTGGATGCACGTGTCGGCCACCTGGCGCGCCAGGCGGCCGGCCTTCAGCTTGGCGATGGTGGCGAAGCGGGTGGTGTCCTCGCCCCGCATGTAGGCCTCGGCGCACGCGTAGTTGAAGTGGCGCAGCAGCTCGACCTCGGCGCGCAGCTCGGCCAGGCGGAACTGCAGGTGCTGGTTGGCCAGCAGCGGCTTGCCGAACGCCCGGCGCTCGCGCAGGTAGGCCTCGGTCCGCTCCAGCGCGTAGGTCATCGACCCGATCGCCATGTAGACGGCGATCATCCGCTCGTTCTGGAACTGGGCCATCTGCTGCTGGAACCCCCGGCCGATCTCGCCGATGGTGTTCGCCACCGGCACCCGGGCATCCACGAACGACAGCTCGGCGGTGTCGGAGGACCAGTTCCCCATCTTGCGCAGCTTGCGGCTCACCGAGAAGCCCGGCGTGTCGGTCGGGAACACGATCTGCGACATCCCCCGGTACCCGCCCTCGTCGCTCGTGCGGACGAGCAGGCACAGCCAGTCGGCCTGGGTGCCGTTGGTGATGTACAGCTTGGTGCCGTTGACGACCCACTCGTCCCCGTCGCGCACCGCCCGCGTGTGGATGCCGGCGACGTCCGAGCCGGCGTCGGGCTCGGTGACGGCGATCGACGCGATCATCTCGCCGCGGATGGCCGGGGCCAGGTACCGCTCCTTCAGCTCGTGGCTGCCGAAGCGGTGCAGCGCCGGTGTGGCCATGTCGATCTGGACGGAGATGGCCATGGGCACCCCGCCGCAGTCGATGCGGCCGAGCTCCTCGCCCAGCACCACCTTGAACGAGTGGTCCGCGCCCTGGCCGCCGTACTCGGGCTCGTACTCCAGGCCGAGGAGGCCGGCGTCACCGAGGGCCTTGAACAGGCGGTGGCCGGGGAACACCCCCGCCTCCTCCCACTCGTCGACGTACGGGGCGATCTCGCGATCGAGCGTGCCCCGGACCGACTGCCGGAAGCGCTCGTGGTCTTCGGTGAACTGCACCTGGCCTACCTCTCGGTACCGTCTGCTAACCCGTGCCGTGGCCTCTGCAGCCAACCATACGGCGGGCACGCGGTGTCGCACCAACCAATCGTTTGAACATCGAGCTGGGCGCCGTGCACACGGCCCGGCACCCGGCCCCGGCCTGGCACCCGGCCCCGGCTCGGCACCGGGCCCCGGCCCCGACGGGGCACGGTCCGGGCCCGGGTCGCTCAAGGGCGCCGGCCGGTCCGCCGATGACGCATGCGGGGCGCCTCCCGGCCGGCCGGGCGCGCCCGACCTACTGGCAACGAGGGTGGTGAGCTGGTGTCCGTCGTCGATTCCCGCCGCACCGTTCCCCGCTCCACGACGGGCGGGCACACGGACCGGCAGCGGCCCGGCACGCCCGGCGACGTGCCCGCCGGCGCCGATCGGGAGGGAGCGGAACCCGTCGACGGGGTGCCCGCTGGTCCCGCCGGAGCCCGGGAGCCGGCCGCACTGCACGGTGCCGCCGCCGCGGGCGCCGCTCCCGCCCGGCCCGTCGACGTCGACGCCCTGCTCGCGCCGGGGGCGCTCCAGCCCGCGTACCAGCCCATCCTCGACCTCGAGCACGGGACCCTGCTCGGCTTCGAGGCGCTCGCCCGCTGGCCCGGACTGGGCGTCTCACCCGACGTGGCGTTCGCCGCGGCGCGTGGCGCCGGCAGGACGGCGGAGCTCGACTGGGCCTGCCGGGCCGCCGCGCTCGCCGGCGCTCTCGACGCCCGGCTCGGTCGCGAGGCCACGCTGTTCGTGAACGTGGAGCCGGCCACCCTCGGATCGCCTCCGGCTGCCGTCCAGCCATGGCTCGACCGCGCCGAGCGGTCGCTGCGGGTGGTCGTGGAGATCACCGAGCGGGCGCTGGTCGGCCGCCCCGCCTCGCTGCTGGCCATCGTGGCGGCCATCCGGGACCGCGGGTGGGGGGTGGCGCTCGACGACGTCGGGGCGGTGCCGGAGTCCCTGGCCATGATGCCCCTCGTCCGGCCCGACGTGGTGAAGCTCGACCTGAGCCTCGTCCAGCGGTTCCCGGACGCCGAGCAGGCCAAGGTCGTCGCCGCCGTGATGGCCTACGCCGAGCACGCCGGCGCGCTCGTGCTGGCCGAGGGGATCGAGAACGAAGCGGACCTGGAGCGGGCCCGCTCCTTCGGCGCCACCGCCGGCCAGGGGTGGCATCTCGGGCGGCCGGCGCCGCTCCCGGCGAACCGGCAGCCGGCGACCAGGCTCGCCACCACCGGCCCGCGCCTCGCGGTGGCGGCGACCCCGTTCGACGTGGTCGGCTCCCAGCGCACCCAGATCGGTCGCAAGCGGATGCTGCTCAGCATGTCTCGGCACATCGAGGACCAGGGCCTGGAGCTGCCGATCCCGCCGGTGGTGCTGTCGGCGTTCCAGGCGGCGGAGCGGTTCGACGCCGCCGCGGCCCGACGCTACGAGCGGCTCGCGGCGCGCTGCCCGCTGGTGGTGGCGCTGGGGGCGGGCATGCCGGCGGAGCCCGCTCCGGCCGTACGCGGCGTCGACCTAGACGACGACGACCCGCTGGTCGGCGAGTGGACCGTGGCCGTGGTCGGCGCCCACTACGCGGCCGCCCTCATCGGCCGTGACATGGGGGACGGCGGCCCCGACCTGGACCGGCGCTTCGAGTTCACGGTCACGCACGACCCCCGGCTCGTGCTGACGGCGGCTCGGAGCCTGCTGCGGCGGGTCGGGTCGCCCGGCTGACCACCCGCGCAGCGCACCCGCACGGCACAGCGCACCCGCACGGCACAGCGCACCCGCACGGCACAGCGCACCCGCACCCGCACCCGCACAGCGCACCCCCAGTGCACCCGCACAGTGCGCCGCGGCGAGCGGTGGCCGGCCGCCCGGTGGTCAGAGGTTCGTGAGCCGCCAGGCGACGCCGGGTCCCCCGAGGGCGGCGCCGGCCACGAGCGGCACCAGGTGGGTGGTGCCACCGACCGTCAGGGTCAGGGTGCCGACGCGCTGGCCGCGGCGGACCGACGACCCGAGGTGCATCGCCGTCACGGTGCCCCGCAGGCGCATGCCGGCCACGGCCACCGCGCTGACGCCGCTCGCCGCCACGACCGGTGCCGACGCGCCCCACGGTGTGCGCAGCGAGCCGAAGCGCTGGCCCGCAGCCACCACCGTGCGGACGGCGAGCTGCGGCCCCAGGGAGCCCACCAGCCCGACCGCAGCGTCGAGGGCGCTCGTGATGATGGGCGTCGCCTGCTGGCCGAGCACGGCACCGATGACGTGGACGGTGCCGCCCCCCGGCGTGCCGGCCGCCGAGCCGCCCGTCCGGGCAGCCCCCGAGCCGACCGGCACGGCGGCGTCGAACAGGAAGCAGCCGCCGGCCTGGCCGTCGGACCCGGTCTTGATGCCGACGAACCCGTGGTGGCCCAGCTCGTAGTCGTAGTTGTACACGGTGCCGGCGACCGGCAGCGTGACCGACGGCATGGCGACGATGCCCGCGAGCACCGGGTCGGACTCGGCAGCCTCGCCCAGCCTGACCAGGTCGGTGGCCGTGCTCACCGACCGGGGATCGAGCCCGCTCGGGCCGGCGAAGTGGGTGTGGCGCAGGCCCATGGCGGCGGCCCTGGCGTTCATGGCGGCGACGAACGCCGGCACCCCTCCGCGGTCCCACACGGCGAGGAGCCGGGCGATGTTGTTCCCCGAGGGGACCAGCAGCGCCTGGAGCGCCTGCCGCTCGGTGAGCTGCTCGCCGGCCGTCACCGCCACCACCGACTGCTGCTGCGCCAGGTCGGCCTGGTACTGGGCGACGTCCGCCGCCGTCACCGTGATCGTCGGACCGGGCTGCCCGGTGCTCAACGGGTGGTCGGCGAGCACCACCAGGGCGGTCATGACCTTGGCGATGCTGGCGACGGGCACCGGCGTGCTGCCGCCCACGCTCCCGACCATGCCCGTGCCGGGAACGGCGAGCGCGGCCGACCCCTGGCTCGGCCACGACAGGCGGGCCGGGGTGCCGGGCACCGACCAGGTCGTCCCTGCGGCCCGCACCGCGGCCGGCGGCGCCGGCCGGAGCACCTGCACGCCGGCGAACACCCCGGCCGCGATCACGAGCAGCCCGAGCGCTGGGCCGACCAGCCTGCCGAGCGCCGGCCGGGCACCGGGCCCGAGACGGCCGGCCCGACGTGGTGCT
>JAJZYI010000369.1 GCA_021798135.1 Actinomycetes bacterium
GGTGCTCCTTGCTCGGTGGTGGTGGTCGCCGGCGGTCGCTGGTCGCTCCCGCCGCCCGTGCTCGATCGTGCTGCTGCCGGCACCGCCGGCGGCGGCGCCCGGGGAGGCCGAGGCCGGCATGCCCGCAGCGGACCGGCCCTCCTGCGACGTCAGGTGCCGGCCACGGCCGGCACCCCCGTGCCGCTCGGCGGGTCGGCCCCGGGGCGCGCCGGGCCGGGGCCAGCGGTCCCGGCACCGCCGGACGCCGGCACCATCGACAGGAACAGGCGGTGCACGCGCACGTCGGCGGTGAGCTCGGGGTGGAAGGCCGTGACGAGGACGGGCCCCTGCCGGCACACGACAGGGCTGCCGGCCGTTCCGGGCACCGGGCCGCCGGGCAACCGGGACAGGACCTCCACGCCGGGGCCGACGGCCACCACGACCGGCGCCCGGATGAACACGGCGTGGACCGGGTCCCCGCCGACGCCGTCGACGGCAAGGTCGCACTCGAACGACTGGGCCTGGCGCCCGTAGCCGTTGCGGCGGACACGGAGGTCGATCGCCCCGAGCAGGCGCTGGTCGGGACGGGCGTCCTCGGCCGCCGCCGCCAGCAGGATCATCCCGGCGCAGGTGCCGAACACGGGCATCCCGCCGCGCACCGCCTCGGCGAGCGGCCCGGCAAGGCCGGACGACGCCAGCAGCATCGACACCGTCGTCGACTCCCCTCCGGGCAGGACGAGCGCGTCGACGCCGTGGAGGTCACCGGGCCGCCGGACGGCGACGGCGACGGCCCCGGCCGCGGTCAGGGCGCGGCGATGCTCAGCGACGTCGCCCTGGAGGGCGAGGATCCCGACGCGCACCACCTGGGGGCACCCCGGCCACCTACCAGCCGCGCTCGGCCATCCGCTGCGCCAGCGCGGCGACCTCCAGGCCGGGCATGGCGCCGCCCAGGCCCCGGCTGACCTTCACGAGGATGTCGGGATCGCCGTGGTGGGCGGTCGCCTCGACCACGGCACGGGCGCGACGGGCCGGGTCCTCGCTCTTGAAGATGCCCGAACCGACGAAGACCGCCTCGGCCCCCAGCTGCATGACCAGCGCCGCGTCGGCCGGCGTGGCGATGCCCCCGGCGCAGAACAGCGGCACCGGGAGGCGCCCGGTGTCGGCCACCTCCCGCACCAGCTCCACCGGCGCTCCCAGCTGCTTGGCCCAGCCGTAGCGCTCGGCCGGGTCCGCCTGGGTGAGACGCCGGATGTCGCCGAGGATGGCACGCAGGTGCCGGACGGCCTCGACGATGTTGCCCGTGCCGGCCTCGCCCTTGGACCGGATCATCGCCGCACCCTCGGCGATGCGGCGAAGCGCCTCGCCCAGGTTGGTGGCACCGCAGACGAACGGCACGGTGAACGCCCACTTGTCGATGTGGTTGGCCTCGTCGGCGGGCGTGAGCACCTCGCTCTCGTCCACGTAGTCGACCTGCAGCGCCTGCAGGATCTGGGCCTCGGCGAAGTGCCCGATCCGGGCCTTGGCCATCACCGGGATCGTGACCGCCCGCTGGATGCCCTCGATCAGCTCCGGGTCGCTCATCCTGGCCACGCCGCCCTGGGCCCGGATGTCCGCCGGGACGCGCTCGAGCGCCATGACGGCCACGGCGCCGGCGTCCTCGGCGATCTTGGCCTGCTCGGCGGTCACCACGTCCATGATCACCCCGCCGCGCAGCATGTCGGCGAGGCCGCGCTTGACGGTGAACGTGCCCGTCGCCGGCACGGCACCGCCAGCGGTGCCGGTGACCTGGGCCGCGCCCGCGGCCGGGACCGTGTCGGGGGCATCTGCCATGGTCGCAGTCTACCGGGGTGGCGGCGGGGGGCCCGCTCGCGGCGCCCGGCCCGCTCGCCGCGCTCGGCCCGGCACCGCCCGGCCCGCACGGCTCCCGGGCGCGCCGTGGCCGGTCCCCGCCGCCCGGCGGACGCGTGGTGTCGGTGCCGGTGCCGGCACCACGGCGGTCACAGCTCCTCGAGCGCGGCGATCCTGACCTCGGGAGCGTCGAGCTCACCGACGAGCTCGCCGCCAGTCGGTGCCGGCCCGAGCACCACCGACCAGAGCCAGCGCGTCGCCCGCCCGGCCGGGGTGCCGGCCAGGCCCGCCGGCCCGCCGGCCGCGGCGCCCTCGGGGCCAGAGCCGCTCGGGCCTGCCGTCGCCGCCATGGCCCGCAGCGCCGATGCCAGGGCCGGCGGGTACCTGGTCACGGCCACGGCACGGCGGTCGGTGAGCAGCTCGGTCCCGCGACCCCGGGCGCGGTGGACGAGGTCGGCGGCGCCCGCCATCCCCGCGAACGGCAGCGCCAGGGCGGCCGCCACCGTGCCGAGCGCCACGTCGCCGTGCTTGAGGTGCGAGAGCTCGTGCGCGAGGACCCCCTCGAGCTGGACCGGGTCCAGGAGCTCGAGCATGCCCGTGGTGAGCACCAGGGCCCCCGTGCCGCTCCGGGTGCCGACGGCCAGGGCGTTGGCCACGCTGTCGTCGACCTGCCACAGGTCCGGCGGCGAGAGCCCCATGGTGGCGCACAGGCCGTCGACGAGGCCGAACGGCCGGGGCCACCTGTCCTCGTCGGCTGGCCGGGCTCCGAGCGACCGCAGGAGGGCAGCCGGCGCCCGGAACCAGGTCACGAGCGCGCCGGCCAGGCCGACGAGCACCGCAGGGCCGATGGCGACCGGCCAGCCGGCCGCCACGCCGACGACCACCAGGACGACGACGCCTGCCGCCACGCCCGGGACGGCGGCGAGCGCCGCGGCGCGCCGGCGGGGCGCG
>JAJZYI010000370.1 GCA_021798135.1 Actinomycetes bacterium
CCCCCGCCCTCGCCCGCCGCGCCCTCGCCCGCCGCGCCACCGGCACCCGAGCCGGAGGCCGGCGCGGTGAACCGTCGAACACGCACGCACCTCGCCTACGGTGGGAGCATGGGGGCCGACAGCCGGTCCTCCGGACCGAGGGCTCCGATCGAACAGGAGGGGCGATGAGCGACGTTTCGCAGGGCCCGGGGTGGTGGCTCGCGTCGGACGGCAAGTGGTACCCGCCGCACACGGCCCCCCAAGCGACGCTCCCGCCGGACGCAGGTGCGGCGTACCCCGGCTACGCGCAGCCGCAGCCCACCACCCCGTCCTTCGACCAGGGCGTTCCAGCCCAGGCGTACACGCAGCCCGGCACGGAGGCCTACGCCGACCTGTACGCGCCATCGCCAGGCGCGTACCAGCAGCCGGGGTCGCCGTACCAGGCCGTGCCCGGCGTCCCCGGCGCCGGCTACGCCGCGTACCCGCCCTCGTCGGCGTCGCCCGAGGCCACCGCGCCGCAGCCCGTCGTCGCGGCGGCCGCGCCGGGGACCGGCGCCGCCATGGTGGCCGACACCGTCGCCAGCCCGGCCGCCTCGTCGGCGCCGAGCCAGACGATGACGAGCACCCGCCGCCCGCACTGGCAGCCGTGGCTCGCGCTGGCCGGCATCGCGCTGGTCGTCTGGGGCGCGGGGCAGGGCGTGCTGGCGTGGTCCGAGTGGCACGTCGTCCAGGCGCAGCTCTCCACCTTCGGGACCGTGCTCCAGGGCCACGTCGGCATGGTGCTCCAGGCGGCGGGACCCGTCGTCGCCGGCATCGCCGCCGTCGCCATCGCCCTCACCCTCGACCGCAGGTGACCGTCCGGCGCGGCCGGCCCCGCCGGGCCCGACCGCGCCGGACGGCCGCTCACACCGGCTGGGCGGCCTCCTGGTAGACCTGCGACCCGGCGTCGCGGAACTCCGCTGCCTTCGACCGCAAGCCCAGCGCCACCGGGTCGTCGGCCGCCATGCGCCTGACGTCCTGGCTGATGCGCATGGAGCAGAACTTCGGCCCGCACATCGAGCAGAAGTGGGCGGTCTTGGCCGGCTCGGCCGGCAGCGTCTCGTCGTGGTACGCCCGCGCCGTCTCCGGGTCGAGGGCGAGGTCGAACTGGTCCTCCCACCGGAACTCGAACCGTGCCTTCGACAGGGCGTCGTCCCACGCCTGCGCACCGGGGTGGCCCTTGGCGACATCCGCGGCGTGCGCGGCGATCTTGTACGCGACCATGCCGGCCCGCACGTCGTCGCGGTCGGGCAGCCCCAGGTGCTCCTTCGGCGTGACGTAGCAGAGCATGGCGGTGCCGGCCATGGCGATGACCGCCGCCCCGATGGCCGAGGTGATGTGGTCGTAGCCGGGGGCGACGTCGGTGGTGAGCGGCCCGAGGGTGTAGAAGGGCGCGCCGTGGCACACGTCCTGCTGCAGCGTGACGTTCTCGACCACCTTGTCGAGCGGCACGTGGCCCGGGCCCTCCACCATCACCTGGACCCCGTACGCCCACGCCCGCTGCGTCAGCTCGCCGAGCGTGCGCAGCTCCGAGAACTGGGCCTCGTCGTTGGCGTCGGCGATCGAACCGGGCCGCAGGCCGTCCCCGAGCGAGAACGCCACGTCGTAGGCGGCGAAGATCTCGCACAGCTCGTCGAAGTTGGCGTACAGGAAGTTCTCCTCGTGGTGCGCCAGGCACCAGGCCGCCATGATCGAGCCGCCCCGGCTGACGATGCCGGTCACCCGCTCCGCCGTCATCGGCACGTACCGCAGCAGCACGCCGGCGTGCACGGTCATGTAGTCCACGCCCTGCTCCGCCTGCTCGACCACCGTGTCCCGGTACACCTCCCACGTGAGGTCCTGGGCACGCCCGTCCACCTTCTCCAGGGCCTGGTAGATCGGCACGGTGCCGATGGGCACGGGCGAGTTCCGCACGATCCACTCGCGCGTGGTGTGGATGGCCGGCCCGGTCGACAGGTCCATGACCGTGTCGGCGCCGAACCGTGTCGCCCAGGCGAGCTTCTCCACCTCCTCGGCCACCGACGACGTCACCGCCGAGTTGCCGATGTTGGCGTTGACCTTGGTGAGGAAGTGCCGGCCGATCACCATCGGCTCGGACTCGGGGTGGTTGACGTTTGCCGGGATGATGGCCCGGCCCGCCGCCACCTCGGCCCGCACGACCTCGGGGTCCATCCCCTCGCGCACCGCGACGAACGCCATCTCGGGCGTCACGACGCCCTGGCGGGCGTAGTGGAGCTGGGTCACCGGGCGGCCCGACGAGGCCCGCAGCACGGTCCGGGGCGCCGCGGGGAACGGGTCGGGCCGGCGTGACCCGTCGCGCCCGGCGCCGCGGCCGTCGTCGCGTGCGGTCGGCACCCGGCCCTCCACGACCTCGACGTCACCCCGCTCCAGGATCCAGCCGCGCCGGACGGCGGGCAGCCCGACGGCGGGGTCCCCGCCCGGGCCGGACGTGTCGTAGAGCCGGACCGGGGCGTTCGGCTCGTCGCCGACCGGCCCGGGCGACGAGCCCAGGGTCACCTCGGTGAACGGCACGCGGACCCCGGGCAACGGCCCGTCCACGTAGATCTTGCGTCGCATGGCACGCTCCCTCCGCCGGCATTACCCGGTTCAGGTCACACGGTCGGCGCCACTCGCGGCAGGCGCCCTCTCAGCCCGGTCCCTCCGAGCTCCCGTGCGCCCATCCTCGCGCGCCCGCTGCCCCTGCGCGCCGCCCCGGCGCCGGCGCTCCCGCCGCCGCGCGCCGGCCC